>NZ_JBSFWJ010000025.1:0-76834 GCF_053592695.1 Saccharopolyspora sp. NPDC002578
TAGTGGGCCGGGTGGCGGAACCTCAGCGGTTTCCTCGCTGCGGGATCTTTTTTCCGAGTGGCTCCGCCACGAGGAAAAAAGCTGTCCTCGCGAGGAAACCGCTGAGAACCCGCGGGTGGTCTTTTTGCTTTGGTGGTCACTGCTCAGCGGCTTCGCCGCTGACAGGAGAAAGGCCGAGAACGTCGCTCATCTGGAACGACAAGATCAAAGGTGGGCAGTCCGCGGCTCAGGGAACCGTGTGGAACGGTTCGATCATCGTCTTGGCGGCGGCGAAGCCGACGAGCAGTGACCACGCACGCAGCCGGACCACCGGCGGGTTCTCAGGTGTCTTCTCGCGAGGACGGCTTTCCCGCGTGGCGGAGCCACTCGGGAAAAGGATCGATCCCGCAGCGAGAAGACACCTGAGGTCCGTTGAGCGACCCCGCAGGCAGCTCGCGCCGAAGAGAGCCCTCAGCCGTCGAGGACGACGGAGACGATTCCTGCCAGGTGCGCGAGTCGCGCTACCTCGGCGGCGCGGAACATGGGGCCGCCGGGGCGGCCGGCCAGCAGCACTCGGTCGGGCTTGCCGATCGGTGTCGCGGCCAGTTCGGTGCCCAGCTCCTGCCAGGTCTCCGGCACCCAGATCTCGTCACCGTCGAGGATCGTGGCCCGCGGCAGCGGTAACCACGGCAGTTCCAGGTAGCCCTGCTGCGGGGCCGATGAACTCGCGGCGAGCTGCTCCGCGCCGCCCGAGTGGTGCCCGAACACGATCGCCCAGCCCGATCGGATGATCTTCGGGACGCCTTCGGCGAAGATCTGCAGGCCGTTGCCGGGTTCGGCCGCGATGTCCTCCACCAGTTCCAGCTCGCGGTGGGTGTCCAGCACGCCCGCGTAGGGGCGGACCGCGTCGACCTCGACGCCGTCGACCGATTCGGCGGCGGTGATCAGGATGTCCGGCAGCCTGCCCGAGGGCAGTTCCACGACCATGTCGTCGATCGCCACGTCACCGCCGCGTTCGACGACGTCGACGCTGAGGATGTCGGCGCCGATCTCGCCCAACGCGGAGGCCACCGCGCCGAGCACGCCCGGACGGTCCGGTATCTGCACCCGGATCAGGAAGGACACCGGACTCAACGCCTCCAGCTTCGTGCGCGGCACCTCGCCGTCCGCGCTCCCCGCGCCGCACGGCCGCACGCGGAGGCCACCGTGCGCCCGGCAGGCGGGGCAAATTGTGGCAGACACCGCAGCCTATCGGTGAGACCGGCGTTCGTGTAGTGAAACGGCGGGCCGCCGTCGCTGGTCCCGGATGTTTCCCGCGCCGCGGCGCCCGCGTCCCGGAGTGCGGACCCCCGGCCGCCGCCCGCCCGCGGGCGCACGTCCCTGGGCACCGGATCGGGTTTCCGCTGAGCGGACGGCGCGGCACCCGTCCCGTCCGCATCACGGGAGCGGGGAGACGGCGGCGCAGGACGGGGGAATTCCCTACGAGCCGCGGTCGCGCCGCTGCGCTCGTGCCGATGCGGGGAGCATTCGGAAGCGGGGGAGGGGTGGCGCGTGAACGGTCACCGGCAAACGGGGGTGGTGACCGTTCACGGTGCCCGGACGACCGGCCGAACCGGCGCCGCGCACAGCGCGCGCGACACTCGGTTCGCCCCCTGAACGGGCACATGCGGGCTCCGCAATAGACTGAGGTCCAACCGTGATACCGGACATGACCAGGGAGCCTTCGTAGTGTCCAAGATCTCCCGCGACGAGGTCGCGCACCTCGCCGGCCTGGCCAGGCTGGCGGTCACCGAACAGGAGCTCGACACCTTCGCCGGGCAGCTCGACGTCATCCTGGAGTCGGTGGCGAGGGTGGGTGAGGTCGCCGCGGACGACATTCCGCCGACCTCCCACGCGGTGCCGGTGACGAACGTGTTCCGCGACGACGTGGTGCGGCCCAGCCTGCCGCGCGAGGCGGCGCTGGACGGCGCGCCCGCGGCGGAGGACAACCGGTTCCGCGTTCCGCGGATCCTGAGTGAGGAGGCGTGATGACTTCGACCGCGACCGGAGGTGACTCGGCCCTGATCGGCCTGTCCGCCGCCGATCTCGCCGACCGGCTGTCCTCGGGCGAGGTGACCTCGGTGGAGGCCACCCAGGCCCACCTGGACCGCATCGCCGCCGTGGACGGCACCGTGCACTCGTTCCTGCACGTCGACGAGCAGGGCGCGCTGGCCGCGGCCCGGCAGGCCGACGAGGACCGGTCCGCGGGCAAGGCGGCCTCGCCGCTGGCGGGCGTTCCGCTGGCGCTCAAGGACGTTTTCGCCACCAGCGACATGCCCACCACCTGCGGCTCGAAGATGCTGGAGGGCTGGCGGCCGCCGTACGACGCGACGGTGACGCGACGGCTGCGCGAAGCGGGCGTCGTCATCCTCGGCAAGACCAACATGGACGAGTTCGCGATGGGCTCGTCCACCGAGAACTCCGCGTACGGCCCGACGCGCAACCCGTGGAACACCGACCGCATCCCCGGCGGTTCCGGCGGTGGCTCCTCGGCGGCGCTGGCCGCGTTCGAGGCTCCGCTGGCGATCGGCACCGACACCGGTGGCTCGATCCGCCAGCCCGGCGCGGTGACCGGCACCGTCGGCGTGAAGCCCACCTACGGCGGCGTGTCCCGCTACGGCCTGGTCGCCTTCTCGTCCTCGCTGGACCAGCCCGGCCCGTGCGCGCGCACGGTGCTGGACGCGGCGCTGCTGCACGAGGTGATCGCCGGGCACGACCCGATGGACTCCACCTCGATCAGCTCGCCGGTGCCGCAGGTCGTGGCGGCGGCGCGCGAAGGCGCCGCGGGCGACCTGACCGGCGTCAAGGTCGGCGTGGTCCGCGAGTTCGCGGGCGACGGCTACCAGCCGGGCGTGGAGCGGTCGTTCCGCGCCGCGGTCGAGCAGCTCTCGAAGCTGGGCGCGGAGGTCGTGGAGGTCTCCTGTCCGCACTTCGAGTACGCGATGGGCGCCTACTACCTGATCGCGCCGAGCGAGTGCTCCTCGAACCTGGCCCGGTTCGACGCGATGCGCTTCGGCCTGCGCGTCGGCGACGACGGTTCGCACAGCGCCGAAGAGGTCATGTCGCTGACCCGCGAGGCCGGGTTCGGCCCTGAGGTGAAGCGCCGCATCATGC
The DNA here is from genome assembly GCF_053592695.1 of Saccharopolyspora sp. NPDC002578. NCBI lineage: Bacteria > Bacillati > Actinomycetota > Actinomycetes > Pseudonocardiales > Pseudonocardiaceae > Saccharopolyspora > Saccharopolyspora sp. NPDC002578. The sequence continues at coordinate 3,133 of NZ_JBSFWJ010000025.1, forward strand.
TCGGCACCTACGCGCTGTCGTCCGGCTACTACGACGCCTACTACGGCCAGGCGCAGAAGGTCCGGACGCTGATCACCCGCGACTTCGCCGCCGCGTTCGAGCAGGTGGACGTACTGGTGTCGCCGACGACGCCGACCACGGCGTTCGAGATCGGCGAGCGCACCGAGGACCCGCTGGCGATGTACCTCGCGGACCTGTGCACCATCCCGTCGAACCTGGCGGGCAACGCCGCCATGAGCATCCCCAGCGGACTGTCCGATGAGGACGATCTTCCGGTGGGCTTGCAGATCATGGCCCCGGCGCTGGCCGACGACCGGCTCTACCGGGTCGGTGCGGCCTACGAGACCGCCCGCGACGCCGCCCAGGGCGGCCCGCTGCTCGACCGTGTCCCCGCTCTGGAGGTGGCGTGATGAACTCGAAGATCAAGGCAGCGTTCCAGCTCGCGTCGGTGCTCTCCGCGGCCTTCGGGCTGCGCGCGAGCATCCGCGACGCCAAGGCGAACAACGACCGGCTCGCGATGGCCGACTCGATCATCACCGCGCTGGGCCTGATCACAGGCACCGCGCTGGCGATCCGCACCCTGCGCAAGGGGGATGACGGCAAGTGACCGCGGTCGCCGAGATCATGGACTACGACGAGGTCCTGGAGCGGTTCGACCCGGTCCTCGGCCTCGAGGTGCACGTGGAGCTGTCCACGGCCACCAAGATGTTCTGCGGGTGCGCCAACGTGTTCGGCGCCGAGCCGAACACTCAGGTGTGCCCGGTGTGCCTGGGGTTGCCCGGCGCGCTGCCGGTCGTCAACGGCAAGGCGGTGGAGTCGGCGATCCGCATCGGGCTGGCGCTGAACTGCCAGGTCGCCGAGTGGTGCCGGTTCGCGCGGAAGAACTACTTCTACCCGGACCAGCCGAAGAACTTCCAGACCTCGCAGTACGACGAGCCGATCGTCTTCGACGGTCACCTCGACGTGGTGCTCGACGACGGCGAGACGTTCCGCGTCGACATCGAGCGGGCGCACATGGAGGAGGACACCGGCAAGTCGCTGCACGTCGGCGGGGCCACCGGCCGCATCCACGGCGCCGAGCACTCGCTGCTCGACTACAACCGCGCGGGCGTCCCGCTGGTGGAGATCGTCACCAAGCCGATCGTCGGTGCCGGTGAGCGCGCTCCCGAGGTCGCTCGGGCGTACGTGGCGGCGCTGCGGGACCTGCTGCGGTCGCTGGACGTGTCCGACGTGCGGATGGACCAGGGTTCGCTGCGCTGCGACGCGAACGTCTCGCTGATGCCGAAGGGCGCGGACGAGTTCGGCACCCGCACCGAGACGAAGAACGTCAACTCGCTGCGCAGCGTGGAGCGCGCGGTGCGCTACGAGATGCGCAGGCACGCCGCGGTGCTGACCTCCGGCGGCGAGATCCGCCAGGAGACCCGGCACTTCGACGAGTCGACCGCGACGACCTCGGCGGGTCGCAAGAAGGAGACCTCCGAGGACTACCGGTACTTCCCGGAGCCGGACCTCGTGCCGATCGCGCCGTCCCGCGAGTGGGTCGAGGAGCTGTCGACGACGCTGCCCGAGCTGCCGTGGGAGCGCCGCAAGCGCATCCAGGACGAGTGGAAGCTCTCCGACGAGGAGCTGCGCGACCTGGTCAACGCCGGGGCGCTCGACCTCGTCGCCGCCACCGTGGACGCCGGTGCGCCCGCGGCGGAGGCGCGCTCCTGGTGGGTCGCCTACCTGTCGCAGCAGGCCAACACCCGCGGCGTGGAGCTCACCGAGCTGGCGATCACGCCCGCGCAGCTGGCGCGGGTCATCGCGCTGGTCGCGGACGGCAAGCTGACGAACAAGCTGGCCCGCCAGGTCGTCGACGGCGTGCTCGACGGCCAGGGCGAGCCCGACGAGGTCGTCACCGCGCAGGGCCTGGAGGTCGTCTCGGACGACTCCGCGCTGCAGGCCGCCATCGACGACGCGCTGGCCGCGCAGCCCGACGTGGCGGACAAGATCCGCGGCGGCAAGGTGCAGGCCGCGGGCGCCGTCGTCGGCGCGGTCATGAAGGCCACCGGCGGCAAGGCCGACGCGAAGCGGGTCCGCGAGCTCATCCTCGCCGCCTGCGGGCAGTGACCCGGGTCGACTGATCGGACCTCCCGTCCCGTTCGCGGGGCGGGAGGTCTTTTTTCGTTCGACGCGACGAACCGGGGGAGACATGCGAGCGTGGCTGACCGCTCCCGGCGAGCGCTGGGATCTCGCCGAACGTCCGGTGCCCGAAGCGGGCGCGTTCCAGGTGCTGGTCCGCGTGCGCGCGGCGGCGGTGAACCGCGCGGACCTCGACGAGGCCGACGGCTCCTACCGGCCCCGGGGCACCGGAACCGACCGCCACGTCGCGGGTTCCGACGTGACCGGCGAAGTCGTCGACGTCGGCTCGGACGTGACGGGCGTGCGCATCGGCGACCGCGTCCTGGCCATGGTGGAAGGCGCTCTCGCCGAGTACGTGGCGCTGGACCACCGGCTCGTCATCCCCGTTCCGGCCCGCCTCACCGCGGAGCAGGCCGCGGCCCTGCCGTCGGCGTTGATGACGGAGTACGACGCGCTGATCCGGCAGGGCGGGATGCCGCCCGGCGGATCGGTGCTGATCACGGCCGGGACTTCCGGGGTGGGGTTGATCGGCGCCGAGATCGCCCGGTGGGCCGGGGCGGGGGCGGTGGCGGTCACCACGACGCGGGCGCAGGCACCACCGGAACTGGCCGGACGCGGCCTGCGGGTGATCACCGGCGGGATCGGCGGGTTGCGCGGCGCCGTCGCGGACGGGCTGCGGGCCGACCTGATCGTCGACCACACCGGTGGGGACTGGTTGGACGAGCTCATCGCCGCGACCCGGATCGGCGGCACGATCATGCAGGTCGGCAGGCTCGCCGGGCGGCGCGCCGCGCTGGACCTCGACCGGCTCGCCCTGCGTCGGGTCCGGATCGTCGGGACCACCTTCCGCACCCGCGACGACGAGCAACGCGCCGCCATCGCGGCGGCGATCCGCCGCGACCTGTCCGCCGCCGTCGACAGCGGCGAGATCACTCCGGTCGTGGCCCGGACCGTGCCGTTCGCCGAGGCGGACCGCGCCGTGGAGCTGCTGCGCGGTGGCGGCCTCGTGGGCAAGGTCGTCGTGCTGTTCGGCTGATGTCCGGCTGGGAGGCGGAGCTCGCGCACCGGAGACCGCGGGCGTTCCGCTGCCCGGACGCCTCCCCGCGCCACCGGGCCGGGGTCAGTCCGGGGCGCCGTACTCGCCGAACCAGTGCGCGAGGCGGCCTCGGCGGCTCACGGCGCGCAGGCGGCGTTCCGCGGCGTCCCGCGCTCGCGCGGTCGTCATGATGAGCAGTTCGTCCCCGGTGGTCAGGCGGGTGGCGGGTTCGGGGACGAAGGACCGGCCCGCCCGGATGATCAGGGTGATCACGCTCGGCTCCGGCAACCGGAGCTCCCGCAGCGTCACGTAGTGCAGCTGGGAACCGGTGGGCACCGACACGGTGAGCAGCTCCGCGTCGAGCACGTCCAGCGGAGCCACCTCCACCTGGATCTCCCGCGCCGCATCCGCCCGGACCAGCCCCAACCGGCGCGCCAGCCCCAGCAGCCCCGGCCCCTGCACCAGGGTGAACACCGCGACCAGCACGAAGACCACGTTGAGCACCCGGTCGCTGCCGGGCACGCCCGCCACCACCGGGAAGGTCGCCAGCACGATCGGCACCGCGCCGCGCAACCCGGCCCAGGACACGAACGCCTGCTCCCGCCACGGCAACCGGAACGGCGCCAGCGCCACCAGCACCGACACCGGCCGCGCCACCAGCAGCAGCACCAACCCCACCACCAGCGCGGGCAGCAGCTCCGGCAGCAGCTCGTGCGGCGTCACCAGCAGGCCCAGCAGCACGAACAGGCCGATCTGCGCGAGCCACCCGAGCCCCTCGGCGAACGAGCGCAGCGAAGCCCGGTGCGGCAGCCCCGAATTCGCCAGCACCAGCCCGGAAACGAACGCGGCGAGGAACCCGGACGCGCCGACCGAGCCCGCGGCGGCGAACGCGACCACCCCGAGCCCGAACATCGCCAGCGGGTACAGGCCGGACGCCGGGAGCGTGATGCGGTGCAGGACCCACGCCCCGAACCAGCCGACCCCCACGCCGATCACGGTGCCCACCGCGAGCTGGTAGAGCACGTTCCCGGCCACCTCCAGCGGGTGGATCTCCAGCGGGATCGTGCTGAACAGCAGCACGAGGATCACCGTGGGCGCGTCGTTGAACCCGGACTCGGCTTCCAACATGCCCGACACGCGCCGCGGCAGCGGCAGCGTGCGCAGCACCGAGAACACCGCCGCCGCATCGGTGGAGGACACGATGGCGCCGAGCAGCAGCGCCGCCTGCCAGTGCATGCCGATGAGCAGGTGAGCGCCCACCGCGGTGATCGCGACGCTGACCGCGACTCCGACGGTGGCGAGCAGACCGCTGGGCGTCAGCAGCGGGCGCACGTCGGACCAGCGCGTGGTGAGCCCGCCCTCGACGAGGATCACCGCCAGCGCCGCGGTGCCCAGGTTCTGCGCGAGCTGGGCGTCGTCGAAGCGCAGTCCCAGCCCGTCCTCGCCGATCACCAGCCCCAGCGCGAGGAACAGCAGCAGCGCGGGCAGCCCGAAGCGCGCCGCGGCCCGCGTGGCGACGATGCTGGCCAGCAGCACGAGTCCGCCCGCCAGCAGCGCCGTGTACAGCTGCGGCAAACTCATCGCTTCCCCGTCCCGGCCACCGGCGCGTCGCCGCGCTCCGGATCGGCGATGCGTCCTGAGTGGACCATGAGCCGGGTCGTTTCGTCCGGTGCGCCACGCTGGTCCGCGCCGGTCGCTCTGCTTCGGCGTCGTGCTCGCCGCAGGACCGATGTCGTGCGCGGCCGCGCCACGAGCGGCGTCGCTTTCCCCGCGAGCGGGACGCTGCCGGACCCGCGGGGTTGCGACGTGTGCCGTGCGCGCCCCTAGGCGGGACCGGCTCCCGGTGCGCGCTGCGGTCACGCGGCGCGGATCGGCCTCGTCAGGTCGCGGTCAGTCCTTGCCGCTGTCGCCCGAGGGCGGTTCGATGCGGATGGCCCGGTCGTCGCTGGGGACGGGGGTGCCGCCGGACTTGTTCGCGGTGCCCAGCCAGAGCTGGCCGTCCGGGCCGGTCGCGGCGGCGGAGAAGCGCCCGTAGGTGCGTTCCATGACCTTGGACGGCTGGCCGGTGAAGGTGCCGTCCGGGCCGGGGTTGAGGGTGTAGAGCGCCGCCGCGTCCGTCAGCGCCACGACGACCGACGCGGGCCCGGCCGCGCATCCGGCCACGCCGGGGCGGTCCGGCCAGCTCCACGCCGGGGCGCCGAGGGCCGCGCCGAACTCCAGCCGGTGCAGCGCATCGCGCGAACCGGCGCGGTCGGTGAGCCAGTAGCCACCGGTGTTGATCGCCCCGCACAGCCCGCCGGGATTCGACACCCCGGACGCCACCACGCGCGAAGCCGGGTCGGGGTTGCCGGGCGCCGCCGCGCCGAACCCGTCGATGCGCAGCACCTTGCCGGCCAGCGAAGCCGGATCGGTCGCGTTCGCCCGGTCGCCCGCGTCGCCCGTGGCGACCAGCAGCGCGCCCCGGCCGTCGTCGAGCAGCGCGCCGGAGTTGCCGGAGGCGCCCTTGGGGATGCCGGTGAGGACCGGTTTCGGGTTGTCCCGCGGCGCGACCCGCAGCACCTGGTTCTCGCCGTCCACGCTCGCGTAGGCGTAGATCAGCTCGTCCTCCTGGTAGCTCGGCGACAGCGCGAGCCCGGTGAGCCCGCCGCCGCCGGAGGGGTCGACCGGCACGCGCGCCACCTCGACCGGTTCGGCGTCCTGCTCGACCCGCAGGATCCGGCCGGTGGTGCGTTCGCCCACCAGCGCGGCCTTCCCGTCGGGCAGCACGGTGATCGCGCCCACCGGGTCCAGGCAGGTCGCGACGACCGCCGGATCGGGGTCGACGCAGCCCGCGGGTACCGAAGACGGCGGTTCGGTCGGCTGCCCGGGTTCCGGCGGGGGAGGGGCGGGCTGCTCGATGGAGGGCTGCGGTCCGGCCTGCGGCTCCAGCGAAGGCTGGTCCCGCCAGGCGTTCGGGTGCTCGTTCGGGAACTGCGCGCAACCGCCCGCGGTGAAGGCGCCCACGGCCAGCAGCACTCCCACCGCTCGCGCGCGAGTACGGCGATCGGGGCGGGAGGTGCGCTGGGAGGCTGCCACGAGGTCCGAGGGTATCGGCCCGGTCGTGAACGCACGGTGAGCACCCGAGGGTCCGGATCATGCGGCGCCGCGCCCGGGAGCTCGCGCCGTCCCACCCGGTGGAAGCCGCTTCCCGCCGGTTCGAGCCGAGCAGTCGCCGCACGGCGACCGAATGCAGCAATTCCGGATGGGCCCCCGGACACCGATCGGTGCGGATCGGTGGCGACGGACGGTGCCGACTCGGTGATTCCCGGTGTTCTCAGATGCCGATCTTACTGCTGTCGCCAGCGGAAACCGGGAATTCACCGAAGGTTCGCGGGACCGGCGGAGCATTCTGCCGGATGCCGGAACACCCGGATGCCGACCGAATTACGTCTGGAAAAGGTTCACCCGAAAGGGTCGCTTCACCCGTGTGTGATGCCTTAACCTTCACCGCCGTGAGCATTCACGACGATCGCCCGAGCGGCGCGGGCGGAAACCGCGACGACCGCGCGCAACGCGGCGGAAAAAAGTCCGCCGACGGGCCTACGGGAACCCAGGGCCTCGGCGTGCAGGACTACGACTACTACGACGACGCCGCCTACAACGACGGTGCGGCGACCTCGGTGGTCGACCGCCGTTCCGGCGACGAGTTCTACGAAGAATTGGACACCCGGAAACCATTCGGCTGGAACGCCGGAGCCGACCTCGGACTCCTGGCATTGCGGCTGGTGATCGGCGGGATCTTCGCCGCCCACGGTGCGCAGAAACTGTTCGGCGTGCTAGGCGGCACCGGTCCGGAAGCGTTCGCGCAATCCCTGGCGAAGTCCGGGTTCGAACAGAGCGCGGTGCTGTCCCTGGTCACCGGTGGGACCGAGCTCGGCGCCGGCGCGCTGCTGGTGCTCGGCCTGTTCACCCCGCTGGCCGCCGCGGGCATCGTCGGCGTGATGGCCAGCGCCATCGTGTCGATGAAGCTGCCCGGCCCGTTCTTCGACCAGGAAGGCGGCTACGAGTACCTCGTGGTGCTCATCGCCGCCGCGCTGTGCCTGATGTTCGCCGGGCCCGGCCGGGTCGCGCTGGACAACGGGCGCGCCTGGTTCCGGCACCCGCTGGTCAGCGGCTTCATCAGCCTGGTGATCGCGGCGGGTTCGTCGGCCGCGGTGCTGATCCTGCTGCGCTCCTGAACCGGTGGCCCCGCCCGCCGGGCGGAGCCGCGCGATTCCCCCGAGAACTACATCCCCCGAAACGAGACCGGCCGGGTTCCCCGTGGAACCCGGCCGGTCTTCTTCGTCATCCGGTCACTTCGAGACGTCGCGGACCGCGCCGTACGAGGCCGAGGTGGCCAGCCGCGCGTAGGCCCGCAACGCGCTGGTCACCGGTCGCTGCCGGGATTCCGGCTGCCACGGGTGCTCGGCGGCGTCCATCTTCGCGCGCCGCTCGGCGAGCACCTCGTCGTCGACGAGCAGCTTCAGGGCGCGTTCGCGGACGTCGATGAGGATCTGGTCGCCGTCCTGCACCAGGCCGATCGTGCCGCCGCCCGCCGCCTCCGGCGAGATGTGCCCGATGGACAACCCGGAGGAGCCGCCGGAGAACCGGCCGTCGGTGATCAGCGCGCACTTCTTGCCCAGGCCGGAGCCCTTCAGGAACGCCGTCGGGTGCAGCATCTCCTGCATGCCGGGGCCGCCCGCCGGGCCCTCGTAGCGGATCACCAGCACGTCGCCCGGTTCGATCTGCTTCTGCAGGATCGCGGCCACCGCCTGCTCCTGGCTCTCCATGACCCGCGCGGGGCCCTGGAAGTACCAGAGCTCCTCCTCGACGCCCGCGGTCTTCACGACCGCGCCGTCCTCGGCGAGGTTGCCGCGCAGCACCGCCAGGCCGCCGTCGGCGGTGTAGGCGTGCTCGAAGTCGCGGATGCAGCCGTCGGCGGCGTCGGTGTCCAACGAGGACCAGACGTTCTCCGTGGAGAACGCCTGCGTGGTGCGCACCCCGCCGGGAGCGGCGTGGAACAGGTCGAGCGCCTGCTGCGAGGGCGACTCGCCGCGCACGTCCCACTGCGACAGCCATTCGGTGAGGCTGCCGCTGTGCACGGAGGACACCTCGCGGTGCAGCAGCCCGGCGCGGTCCAGCTCGCCCATGATCGCGGAGATTCCGCCGGCCCGGTGCACGTCCTCCATGTGGTAATCGGAGTTCGGCGCCACCTTCGACAGGCACGGCACCTGGCGGCTGATCCGCTCGATGTCGGAGAGCTCGAAGTCGATCTCGCCCTCGCGCGCGGCGGCCAGCGTGTGCAGCACGGTGTTCGTGGAGCCGCCCATCGCCATGTCCAGCGCCATCGCGTTCTCGAACGCCTGCTTGTTGGCCACCGAACGCGGCAGCACGGAGTCGTCGTCCTCCTGGTACCAGCGCTTGGAGATGCGCACGACGGTGCGCCCGGCCTCCTCGAACAGCTCGCGGCGCAGCGCGTGGGTGGCCAGCGTCGAACCGTTGCCCGGCAGCGCGAGGCCCAGCGCTTCGGTGAGGCAGTTCATGGAGTTCGCGGTGAACATGCCCGAGCACGACCCGCAGGTCGGGCAGGCGGACCGCTCGACCTCGCTGAGCCCTTCGTCGTCCACCGCCGCGTTCGCCGACGCGGAGATCGTCGTGATCAGGTCGGTCGGGGCCTGCGCGACGCCCTCCACGACAACGGCCTTGCCGGCCTCCATCGGCCCGCCGGAGACGAACACCGTCGGCACGTTGAGCCGCATCGCGGCGTTGAGCATGCCCGGAGTGATCTTGTCGCAGTTCGAGATGCACACCAGCGCGTCCGCCTGGTGGGCGTTGACCATGTACTCCACCGAGTCGGCGATGATCTCGCGCGAGGGCAGCGAGTAGAGCATGCCGCTGTGGCCCATGGCGATGCCGTCGTCCACCGCGATCGTGTGGAACTCCCGCGGCACGCCGCCTTCTTCGCGGATCTTCTCGGCCACCACGTCGCCGAGGTCGCGCAGGTGCACGTGACCGGGCACGAACTGGGTGTAGGAGTTGGCGATGGCCACGATCGGCTTGCCGAAGTCGTCGTCGGTCATGCCGGTGGCACGCCACAACGACCGGGCGCCTGCGGCGTTCCGTCCGTGCGTGGTGGTGCGGGAGCGCAACTGGGGCATGGTCCTTCTCGGTTTCTCGCGAAGTTCGCGTCATAGCGGCGAAAGACGCCCACCTTGTGGGTGGGGGCGAACGGCGGTGACCACGACGCTACTCCTGCCCGGTGCCGTCCGGTCCGACCGGTTCTCGCTCGTCGGGCGTTCGTGACGCACGCCTCGGGAGCCGTGCGGGCGGTGCTGCGCGTCGTTCGGGGAGCGCGCTCGTGGTCGTGCGGGTGCGGTGCGTCAGTCCGCGGACTTCGGGCCGGTGCGCCCGTCGTCGCCGGATTCCGCGCGCTCGGCCGGGTCGGCGCCGGTCTCGGACGGCTGCTGATCGGCGGCCGGAGGCTCGGAGGCGGTGTCGTCGGCGGGCTCGTCCTCGCCGGTCTCGGGCTGCGCCGGTGCGGCGTTCGGGTCCGGCAGGCGACCGCCGCTGAGCTCGGCGAGCCGGGGCAGGTCGCGCACCCGGATCGCCGGGAGCACGACCTCCTTGCCGGAGACGAGCACGGCGCGCACCCAGCGCTTCTCGTCCAGCCGCACCGAGGCGAGCTCGTCCCAGCCGAAGCGGGTGGTGCTGAACTGGCCGCGCGAGCTGATGCGCTCGGCCGTCACCACGGTGCGCGGGCGCATGATCGCGTAGCCGAGCGCCAGCGGGATCAGGTACGCGGGCAGCAGCAGCGGGAACGGCTGCGCGAACGCGATCGGCGTCACGCTGATCGCCACCGCGAACACCGCCAGCAGCGAGATCCGGGTGAGCTGGAACGTCAGCGACTTCGGCAGCGCCTTCGCGCGCCCGGCGGTGGCCTTCGCCACCGCCGGGTTCGCGGGGTCTTCCGGGGCCGCGTCCCGTTCGCCGGGGGCGTTCTCAGCGGAGTCCTGCTCACCGGAGTTCGGCTCGGCGATCTCGCGCTCGGCGGTCGCCTCGGACGTTCCGGCGCCGGACGTGGCGGCGTCGGGCAGCTCCGCGGCGTCCCGGGTCGCCGTGCCGGTCGTGCCCTGCTCCTCGGACGTGCTCACTTCGCGGGTCCCCTCTGCCTCGGCGCGTTCCGAGCCCGCCGCGTCCGGACTGCCCGATTCCGCCGGGGCGGAGCCGGAGCCGGTGCGGCCGGGCCCGTTCTCGCCGGGCCGTTCCGATGCCGCTGGGGACTCGCTCACCCCCCGATGCTCTCACCCGTGCGCACGCGGTCCGCAGAGTCCCGGACCGCAGGCGCCGGCGAACCGCCCGGACCGTTCCCACCTGGTGGCACCGCCGGTCCCGCGACCTGTGACCCACCGAGCCGGAGGAGGAGCGACGTACGCCACACCGGGCTCGGCCGAATGCGAACGGGATATCCGTGAACAGGGAAAACGCCAGCGGAAGCGGGGTTTCGAGCCGTTTTCGGCGTCCACCATGCGGGAATCGCGTCCCGCATGGTTTGACCCGGTGGCACCAGTGCCGTTAACGTCCTCGCCATGCTGCGACTGCACGACATTCTCGTACTTCCCCGGCGCGTCGACGCCTGAGGAAGCTCCGCAGCGTCGACGCGCCAACCCTCGTACGGTCCCCTTTTCGGCCCGGCGGGGGTTTTTTCGTGCCCACTCACCGACCACCACCGTTCGGACAGAGGCGAACTCGATGACCAGCGCCCACACCAGGCAGAGCCCGGTCCCGGCACCGCCGCCGGGACACCGTTCCAAACCAGCACCGTCCCACGACGCCCCAGCGCAGGTCACCGGCGCGCAGTCGCTCGTGCGGTCGCTGGAGTCCGTCGGGGCCGAGATCGTCTTCGGCATTCCCGGCGGCACCATCCTGCCTGCCTACGACCCGCTGCTGGACTCCACGAAGGTCCGGCACGTCCTGGTCCGCCACGAACAGGGAGCCGGGCACGCCGCCACCGGGTACGCCCAGGCCACCGGCAAGGTCGGCGTGTGCATGGCGACCTCCGGTCCCGGCGCGACGAACCTGGTCACGGCGCTGGCCGACGCGCAGATGGACTCCGTGCCGATCGTGGCGATCACCGGTCAGCAGGCCACCAGCCTGATCGGCACCGACGCGTTCCAGGAAGCCGACATCTGCGGCATCACGCTGCCGATCACCAAGCACAACTTCCTGGTCACCAAGGCCGAGGACATCCCGCGCACCATCGCCGAGGCGTTCTACATCGCCGCCTCCGGGCGCCCCGGTCCGGTGCTGGTCGACATCCCGAAGGACGTCCAGCAGACCGCGACCACGTTCTCCTGGCCGCCGGAGATGAAGTTGCCCGGCTACCGCCCCACCAGCAAGCCGCACGGCAAGCAGGTCCGGGAAGCCGCGAAGCTGATCACCGCGGCGCAGCGGCCGGTGCTCTACGTCGGTGGTGGCGTGCTCAAGGCCGAAGCGACCGAGCAGCTGCGCGAACTGGCCGAAGCCACCAACATCCCCGTCGTCACCACGCTGATGGCGCGCGGCGCGTTCCCCGACTCGCACCCGCTGCACCTGGGCATGCCCGGCATGCACGGCAAGGTCGCCGCCGTCGCCGCGATGCAGCGCTCCGACCTGCTGATCACCCTCGGCGCCCGGTTCGACGACCGGGTCACCGGCCAGCTGTCCTCGTTCGCGCCGGACGCGAAGGTCGTGCACGCCGACATCGACCCGGCGGAGATCTCCAAGAACCGCAACGCCGACGTGCCGATCGTCGGTGACTGCAAGGAGGTCATCGCCGAGCTCATCGACGCCGTCGCCACCGCCACCGCGGACGGCGGCACCGCCGACCTCGGCGCCTGGTGGACGCAGCTGAGCACCTGGCGCGACACGTTCCCGCTGGGCTACGAGTGGCCCGCGGACGGCAGCCTCGCCCCCGAGTACGTCATCGAACGCATCGGCGCCCTCGCGGGCCCGGACGCCGTCTACGCGGCCGGTGTCGGGCAGCACCAGATGTGGGCGGCCCAGTTCGTCGGCTACGAGCAGCCGCGCAGCTGGCTGAACTCCGGCGGGCTCGGAACCATGGGCTACGCCGTTCCCGCCGCGATGGGCGCCAAGGCGGGCGTGCCCGGCAAGGACGTCTGGGCCATCGACGGCGACGGCTGCTTCCAGATGACCAACCAGGAACTCGCCACCTGCGCCATCGAAGAACTGCCCATCAAGGTCGCCGTCATCAACAACGGCAACCTCGGTATGGTCCGGCAGTGGCAGAGCCTGTTCTACGCCGAGCGCTACTCACACAGTGACCTCGGAACCCACAAGCACCGCATCCCCGACTTCAAACTGCTCGCCGAAGCGCTGGGCTGCGTGGGACTGCGGTGCGAATCCCGCGAGGACGTCGACAGCGTCATCCAGCGGGCCATGGAGATCAACGACCGACCCGTCGTGATCGACTTCGTGGTGGGCAAGGACTCCCAGGTGTGGCCCATGGTGGCCGCGGGCACCGGCAACGACGAGATCATGGCGGCGCGCGGAATCCGCCCGCTGTTCGACGAGGACGAGGGGTGACCCACCGATGAGCCGACACACGCTCAGCGTGCTGGTGGAGAACGTGCCGGGTGCGCTCGCCCGCGTCTCGGGACTGTTCTCGCGCCGCAGCTTCAACATCGAGTCACTGGCCGTCGGGCCGACCGAGCACCCGGAGATCTCCCGGATGACGATCGTGGTCGCCGTCAGCGACCAGCCCCTCGAACAGGTCACCAAGCAGCTCAACAAGCTCGTCAACGTGATCAAGATCGTGGAGCTGGAACCGGAGGTCGCGGTGCAGCGCGAACTGCTGCTGGTGAAGGTCCGCGCGGACGCCTCGGTGCGCAGCCAGGTCCTCGAAACCGTGCAGCTGTTCCGGGCCAAGGTCGTCGACGTCTCCCCGGAGGCGCTGACCGTGGAGGCCACCGGCGACGGCGAGAAGCTCAACGCGCTGCTGCGCATGCTGGAGCCCTACGGTGTGCGGGAGATGGTGCAGTCCGGGTCGATCGCCATCGGCCGCGGCCCCCGCTCCATCACCGCCACCGCGGTCCGCTGACCCGAATCCCGGCAGCGGCGCCGGGAAACCGACCGGCGGCAGGCGTGGGCCCGCGGCCGGGCCCCGCCGCGAACGCACCGGCCGTGGAACACCGGGCGGGCGACACCGGGCAGGCACCGCCGGGAAGACAATCGAACAAGTCCCGAAAGGAACACGGAAACCATCATGGCAACTGAGATCTTCTACGACGCCGACGCCGACCTGAGCATCGTCCAGGGCCGCAAGGTCGCGATCATCGGCTACGGCAGCCAGGGCCACGCGCACGCGCTGAGCCTGCGCGACTCCGGCGTGGACGTGCGCATCGGCCTGCCCGAGTCGTCGAAGTCCCGCGCCAAGGCCGAAGAAGAGGGCCTGCGGGTGCTCACCCCGGCCGAGGCCTCCGCCGAAGCCGACCTGATCATGATCCTGGCGCCCGACACCAAGCAGCGCGAGATCTACGCCAACGACGTCGCCCCGAACCTCAACAGCGGCGACGCGATCTTCTTCGGGCACGGCTTCAACATCCGCTACGGCCTGATCCAGCCGCCGTCGGACGTCGACGTCGCGATGGTCGCCCCCAAGGGCCCCGGCCACCTCGTGCGCCGCCAGTTCGTCGACGGCAAGGGCGTGCCGTGTCTGATCGCCATCGAGCAGGACGCCTCCGGCAGCGCGCAGGCGCTGGCGCTGTCCTACGCCGCGGGCATCGGCGGCGCGCGCGCCGGCGTCATCAAGACGACCTTCAAGGAAGAGACCGAGACCGACCTGTTCGGTGAGCAGGCCGTCCTCTGCGGTGGCGCCAGCGCGCTCGTGCAGACCGGTTTCGAGGTGCTCGTCGAAGCCGGCTACCAGCCGGAGATCGCCTACTTCGAGGTCCTGCACGAGCTGAAGCTGATCGTGGACCTCATGTGGGAGGGCGGCATCGCCGGGCAGCGCTACTCCTGCTCCGACACCGCCGAGTACGGCGACCTCACCCGTGGACCGCGCGTCGTCGACGCGCACGTCAAGGAGTCCATGCAGAAGATCCTGGGCGAGATCCAGGACGGCACCTTCGCGAAGGAATGGGTCGCCGAGGACGAGGCCGGCCGCCCCAACTTCAACAAGCTCCAGCAGGCCGGCAACGACCACCAGATCGAAGAGGTCGGCAAGAAGCTGCGCGCGCTGATGTCCTGGACCGGCAAGTGAGCGTTCGCGAACGACGACTTCGCGGAGTCATCTGATCGGTGACGTCCGCGATCAAGGCCCGGCGATCCCCACAAGGGATCACCGGGCCTTCGTCGTCCGGGACTACTTCGGAGTCTCGCTCGGCTTGGCATGGGGCGTCGGTTTTTGGAGCCTTCCCGGGTTCGGCGCGTGGTTGCCGTGGTGCATGGAATGCCGGGTTCACTGCCCCCTGCACCCGAAACTCGCGCCACGGCGAAGCCGTGCAGTTGGGCGGCGAAGCCGTGCAGTGGGCGGGCAAAGCCACGCTTGCCCCGCGGCGTAGCCGTGCAGTGGGCGGCGAAGCCAGCCTGCCTTGCGGCCGTAGGCCGTGCCTGTATTCGCGAAGCGAATAGCCCACGTCGAAAAGCCGCTCACCGGCGGGTTCTCAGCGTTCTTCTCGCGAGGACAGCTTTTTTCCTCGTGGCGGAGCCACTTGGGAAAAAGATCCCGCAGCGAGAAGGACGCTGAGGTTCCGCTACCCGGACACCAAAGCAGAACGAGCCGTGGAAGCAGTCAACGAACCGCCTCGGCGTAGAGCTCCGTGAGGAGGGCTACTGCGGCGGAGGTCGCGGGGTGCGGGTCGTGGCGGCGCCAGATCAGGTGGACGGGAACGGGGTCGGCGTCCCGGACGAGGCGGTAGACGATGCCGTCGCGGCGGTACTGGGTGAGGGTGCTCTGCGGGGTGATGCCCACGCAGCGGCCGGTGGAGATCGCGGCCAGCCAGTCGTCGATGTCCGGTGTGCGTTCCAGTTCGGGGCGGTCCTGCGGCGGCCACAGGTCGGTGGTGGTGGTGCCGGTGCGGTGGTCGACGGCCAGGACGCGCTGCCGGATCTCGTCCAGCGTCAAGGAACGGCGGCGCGCCCACGGATCGTCGGCGGCCAGCGCGCAGTAGCGGCGTTCGTGGCCGACGGTGGCGTGGTCGTAGCGGTGGGCGTCGATCCCCACGCGCACCACCGCCAGGTCGCACGCCCCTTCGGCGAGGCCGCCGGTCTGCGTGTTGGTGCGGACCAGGTGGAGCTCGACGTCGGGGTGGCGGTCCGCCCAGCGGCGCTGGAACTCGTTGGTGTGCCCGCCCATCGCCGACCAGGCGTGCCCCAGCCGCAACCGCGTGTGCCCGGTGGTGGCCTCGCGGACGAGGTCGTCGACTTCGGCGAGCAGGTGCCGGGCGCGGGCGAGCACCTGCACGCCCGCCGTGGTCGGAGTGCAGGTGCGGCTCGTCCGGTGCAGCAGCCGCACGCCGAGCGCGCGCTCCAGCGCCAGCACCGTGCGCGAGACCGCCGCCTGCGAGACGCCCAGCTCGATCGCGGCGTCGGTGAACGTGCCGGTGTCCACGATCGCGACCAGGCACCGCAGGTGCCGCAGCTCCACATCCATGACTCCAGCGTATGGCCGGGGCCGCCGACGCATTTTGCGCGGCCGATGCCGACCCCGATTCTCGGGACCATGACGGGAGCGGAGCGGGCGGGAATCCCCGCCACGATGGGAATCGCCGGACCGGAGACCGCCGCGGTGAGCGACGCGGCGGGCACCGGTGCGCAGGGAACCGGGACCACCGGCCGGGGCGCCGGGATGGCCCTGATGCTGGGCGGCGGGCTGTCCAACCAGCTCGGGGCGGCGACCGGGGCGCTGGCGTTCCCGGTGATCGGCCCGGCGGGCGTGGTCGCCGTGCGCCAGTGGGTGGCGGGCATCGTGCTGCTGCTGGCCGGGCGGCCCCGGTTCCGCTCGTTCACCGCCCGCCAGTGGTGGCCCGTGCTGGGCCTGGCCGGGGTGTTCGCCACGATGAACCTGTCGCTCTACACCGCGATCGACCGCATCGGCCTGGGCCTCGCCGTCACGCTGGAATTCCTGGGGCCGCTGGCGGTGGCGCTGATCGCGTCCCGGCGGCTGCTCGACCTCGGCTGCGCGCTCGCCGCCGCCGCGGCCGTCGTGGTGCTCGTCCGCCCGCAGCCGAGCACCGACTACCCCGGCATCGCGCTGGCGCTGCTGGCGGCGGTGTGCTGGGGCTGCTACATCCTGCTCAACCGCACCGTCGGCCGCCGGGTGCCCGGCCTGCAGGGTTCGGCCGCCGCGGCGGCCGTCTCCGCGGTCGCATACCTGCCGATCGGTGCCCTGGTGCTCGTGCACCACCCGCCGACGGCGGCGGCGCTCGGCTTCGCCGTCGTCGCGGGCGTGCTGTCGTCGGTGGTGCCCTTCCTCGCCGACCTGCTCGCGCTGCGCCGCGTCCCCGCGCAGTTCTTCGGGGTGTTCATGAGCGTCAATCCGGTGCTGGCCGCGCTGGTCGGCGCCGTGGTGCTGGGGCAGCGGCCGGGCTGGCCGGAATGGGCCGCCATCGTGGTCATCGTCGGCGCCAACGCGGTCGCGACGCTGGCCGCCCCGCGGGCCGAGATCGTGCGCGGAGGCGGGATCGCCCCCGCTGAGCAGCGACGCGACGAGCGCACGGCAGCACCGACCACACCCGATCACGCGATCGAGCGGGCGTGACGGCGGCGGTATGGTGCCCGGCGTGAGCGAAGAGACCAGTACGACAGTGGACGCACCGGTGGACGACAAAGCGCACATCCGGCACAAGCTGGACTTCACCGACGCGGAATGGATCACCAGCACCGAGGACGACGACGAACCCGGCGTGGAGATCGCCTTCGTCGACGGTTACATCGGCATGCGCAACGGTGCCGAACCCGAAGGCCCGGTCCTCGTTTTCACTCCCGAGGAATGGGACGCTTTCGTCGCCGGAGCAAAGGATGGCGAGTTCGACGAACCGTGATCAATTAACCGCGCAATCAAGCGGCTGAGCTGCTAGAACACCTTCTTATTCCGATCCGGTCGAACACCGTTGCCGGTAGCCCCGGACGGCGTGGAGTGGGATTGGGATGCGTCACACCCTTGTGAACGAGTTCTCAATCTCCCGTTAAACTGCCTGACCGTCCGGGTACAACGCCGTGCCCTGCTACGACCGTGATCCCTCTCAATGGAGCGCGCCCGTGACCAATCGTCCTGTCGTCCTGATCGCCGAGAAGCTGGCCCCCTCCGTGCTCGAAGCGCTCGGAGACGAGGTCGAGATCCGCCACGTCGACGGCACGGACCGGCCGGCCCTGCTCGCGGCCGTCGCCGACGCCGACGCACTGCTGGTCCGCTCCGCGACCAAGGTCGACGCCGAGGTCCTGTCCGCGACGAGCAAGCTCAAGGTCGTCGCCCGCGCCGGTGTGGGCCTGGACAACGTCGAGGTGCCCGCCGCCACCGAGCGCGGCGTGATGGTGGTCAACGCGCCCACCTCCAACATCGTCTCCGCCGCCGAGCACGCCCTCGCGCTGCTGCTGTCGGTGGCCCGCAACGTGGCCGCCGCGGACGCCAGCCTCAAGGCGGGGGAGTGGAAGCGCAGCTCCTTCAGCGGCGTCGAGCTCAACGGCAAGACCGTCGGCGTCGTCGGCCTCGGCAAGATCGGCCAGCTGTTCGCGCAGCGCATCGCCGCCTTCGGCACCAAGCTCATCGCCTACGACCCCTACGTGTCCGCCGCGCGCGCCGCGCAGCTGGGCATCGAGCTGGTGAGCCTGGAAGACCTGCTGGCGCGGGCCGACGCGCTCTCCATCCACCTGCCGAAGACGGCCGAGACGCTGGGCCTGATCGGTGCGGAGGAGCTCAAGAAGGCCAAGAAGGGCCTGATCGTCGTCAACGCCGCCCGCGGCGGTCTCATCGACGAGGAGGCGCTGGCCGAGTCGATCCGCAACGGCCACATCGGCGGCGCGGGCATCGACGTCTACAAGACCGAGCCCACCACCTCCAGCCCGCTGTTCGAGCTGGACAACGTCGTGGCCACCCCGCACCTGGGCGCCTCCACCGCCGAGGCGCAGGACCGCGCGGGCACCGACGTGGCCCGCTCGGTGCTGCTGGCGCTGCGCGGCGACTTCGTCCCGGACGCGGTGAACGTGCAGGGCGGTGCCGTCGGCGAAGAGGTGCGCCCGTACCTGCCGCTGACCCAGAAGCTGGGCCAGCTGCTCGCGGCCGTGCTGGGCACGACGCCGACCTCGGTGACCGTGGAGGCCCGCGGCGAGCTCGCCGACGAGGACGTGTCGGTGCTGCAGCTCGCGGCGCTGCGCGGGGTGTTCTCCGGGGCCGTGGACAGCCAGGTCACCTTCGTCAACGCGCCGCAGCTGGCCGAGGACCTCGGGGTCGAGGTCGAGGTGAAGACCACGCCGGAGAGCCCGAACCACCGCAGTGTCGTCTCGGTGCGCGCCGGTCTCGCCGACGGGCGCACCGCGGTCGTGTCGGGCGCGCTGTCCGGGGCGAACCTGGTGGAGAAGCTCATCGAGGTCAACGGCCGCCACTTCGACCTCCGGGCCGAGGGCAGCGTGCTGCTGCTGGAGTACCCGGACCGCCCCGGCGTGATGGGCACCGTCGGCACCCTGCTCGGCGAGGTCGGCGTGAACATCGAGGCCGCCACGGTCAGCCAGACGACCGAGCGCTCCGACGCGATCATGCTGCTGCGGGTGGATCGCCCGGTCGAGGCCGGCGTCCTGGAGCCGATCGGCGCGGCCGTCGGCGCCCGCACGGTGCGGACGGTCGACTTCGAGTGATCCGCTGATCTCCGGCCGGACGTGGTCCGGTGCGATTGCGAAAAGGGCCGTCCCACACTTGTGGGCGGCCCTTTTCGCGACCCGGCTCACCTGCGTCACCCGATCGGGTGTCCCGCCAATCGGGAAGCCTCGACCACTTGGTGGGTCCGGCGTGCCTGCCTGCGTGGCCTTGCCGGTAGCCTTCGGCGCAACAGTTCTAGCCCCGCGGTTCGGGGTGGTAGTCGGGAGGTGTGTACATGCGGCTCGCTGTGATCCCCGGTGACGGGATCGGGCCGGAGGTAGTGGCCGAGGCGCTGAAGGTGCTCGGTGAGGTCGTTCCCGATACCGAGATCACTCGATACGACCTGGGAGCCGCGCGCTGGCACGCGACCGGTGAGCTGCTACCGGAATCGGTGCTCACCGAATTGCGCCAGCACGACGCGATCCTGCTCGGTGCGGTCGGCGACCCCTCGGTGCCCAGCGGGATCCTGGAGCGGGGGCTGCTGCTGCGGCTGCGCTTCGAGCTCGACCACCACGTCAATCTCCGCCCCGCTCGGCTGTACCCGGGCGTGAAGAGCCCGGTCAACGACCCGGGCGAGATCGACATGGTGGTGGTGCGCGAAGGCACCGAGGGCCCCTACGCGGGCAACGGCGGTCTGCTGCGCAAGGACACCACGCACGAGATCGCCACCGAGGTCAGCCTCAACACGGCGTTCGGCGTGGAGCGGGTCGTGCGGGACGCGTTCGCCCGCGCCGCATCCCGGCCGCGCAAACACCTCACGCTGGTGCACAAGACCAACGTGCTCACGCACGCCGGTTCCTTGTGGTCCCGCGTGGTCGAAGAGGTCTCGCTGCAGCACCCCGACGTGACGGTGGCCTACCAGCACGTGGACGCCACCACGATCCACCTGGTGACCGACCCGAGCCGGTTCGACGTGATCGTCACGGACAACCTGTTCGGCGACATCATCACCGACCTGGCGGGCGCGGTGACCGGCGGCATCGGGCTGGCGGCGAGCGGCAACATCGACGCCACCCGCCGCAACCCGAGCATGTTCGAGCCGGTGCACGGCAGCGCGCCGGACATCGCCGGGCACGGGTCGGCGGACCCGACGGCCGCGGTGCTGTCGGTGGCGCTGCTGCTCGACCACGTCGGGCAGACCGAGGCGGCGCGCCGGGTGGAGGCCTCCGTGGCCTTCGACCTGGCGACGCGCGACCACTCGGCGCCGGGGGCGACCTTCGCCGTCGGCGACCGGCTGGCGGCGCTGGTGTCCTCCCGCGAGGTGGCCCAGCAGGCCTGATCCACGCACGCACGGCGGGCGCCTTCCCTTCGGGGAGGCGCCCGTTCTGCGTCGTGGTGAGGCCTCGATCGGCCTGCGCGGGTGCCCGCGTGGTGGAACCTCAGCGGCTTCGACGCCGGCAGGACGACCACCGGAGATCCGCTCGTTCGCCTGGGCGCGCGGCCGGAGTCGTCCGGATCGGGGGCGGTCCGCCCAGGTGGTGGCGGCCGGCCGGGTTGTGGCAGCATGCGGTCGTGGCCTTCAACACCATGATCATTATTGGACCGCGCGCCGGGTGACGACTCCGCACCCCCGGCGCGCAGACCTCTCGCATTTCGCGGGGGGTCTTTTTTGTGCCCGGAAAACCCCGCCACGCAGCGTGGTGACGATCGCCGACCGCCCCGCGAAGGCATCGCCATCGAAGCCGACAGGAGAGATCCAGTGACTCGCACGACCCCGGCCGGAACCCCTCTGGGCGACGACTTCCACGTCTACGACACCACGCTGCGCGACGGCGCCCAGCGGGAAGGGATCTCCTACTCGGTTCCCGACAAGATCGCGGTCGCCCGGCTGCTGGACTCCCTCGGCGTCGGCTTCATCGAAGGCGGCTGGCCCGGCGCGCTGCCGAAGGACACCGAGTTCTTCGCCCGCGCCGCCGCCGGTGAGCTGGAGCTGCGCCACGCGGCGCTCGTCGCCTTCGGCGCGACCCGCCGGGCGGGCGCGCAGGCGCACGAGGACCCGCAGGTGCGGGCGCTGGTCGACTCCGGTGCCCCGGTCGTCACGCTCGTGGCCAAGTCCGACCGCAGGCACATCGAGCGCGCGCTGCGCACCACCGTCGAGGAGAACCGCGCCATGGTCGCCGACACGGTGCGCTACCTGGTCGGGGAGGGCCGCCGGGTGTTCGTCGACGCCGAGCACTTCTTCGACGGCTACGCCCACGACCCGGACTGCGCGCTGCGGGTGCTGGAGGCCGCGGTGACCGCCGGAGCCGACGTGGCCGTGCTCTGCGACACCAACGGCGGGCAGCTGCCCACCGGGCTCGCCGACACCGTGCGGGAGGTCGTCGCGCGCACCGGGTTCCGCGTCGGCATCCACTGCCAGGACGACACCGCCTGCGCGGTGGCGAACTCGGTGGCGGCGGTGCAGGCGGGCGCCACCCACGTGCAGTGCACCGCGAACGGCTACGGGGAACGCGCGGGCAACGCCGACCTGTTCGCGGTGCTCGGGAACCTCGCGACGAAGCTGGACATGCCGGTGCTGCCCGACGGCGGCATCGGGGAGCTCACCCGCGTCTCGCACGCGCTCACCGAGATCGCGAACCTCGCACCCGACACCCACCAGGCCTACGTGGGCTCGTCGACGTTCGCGCACAAGGCGGGGCTGCACGCCAGCGCGATCAAAGTGGATCCCGAGCTCTACAACCACCTCGACCCGGCCGTCGTGGGCAACACGATGCGCGTGCTGGTCACCGAGATGGCCGGGCGGGCGAGCCTCGAGCTCAAGGGCGCCGAGCTCGGCCTGGACCTCACGGAGTCGCCGGAGGCCGTCGGCACGGCGGTGCGCAAGGTCAAGGAGCTGGAGGCGCGCGGCTGGTCCTTCGAAGCCTCCGACGCCTCGCTGGAGCTGCTGCTGCGCCGCGAGCTCACCGCCGCGGGCGAGCAGGACGCGGGGGAGCACGACGCGCCGTTCGACCTGGAGTCCTACCGGGTGGTGCTCGACCACCGCCCGGACGGGACGGTCGTGTCGGAGGCGACGGTGAAGGTGCACGTGGACGGGAGCCGGGTGATCGCCACCGCCGAGGGCAACGGGCCGGTGAACGCGCTGGACGCCGCGCTGCGCGAAGCGCTCGTGGGGCGGTTGCCGTGGCTGGATTCGGTGGAGCTGGTGGACTACAAGGTCCGCATCCTCACCGACGCCTCCGGCACCGACGCGGTGACGCGGGTGCTGGTCGAATCCCGCGACGGCACCGACGAGTGGACCACGGTGGGCGTGCACGGCAGCATCGTGGAGGCGAGCTGGCTGGCCCTGTGCGACGCGCTCGCCTACAAGGCCTTGCGGCACAACGCGATCGCCGGTCCGCGGTGAGGGCCGTTTCGGGCGGCGGCGGCACCGGCGACGACACCGCATAGGCTGGGACGGTTCGCCTCGTCCCAGCACGAGCGAGCCGAGTACGAAGCAACCGGGAACGAAAAGAGGTCCGCCGTGCGCCTGGCCCGAGTCGCCCACTCCGACGGGGTGTCGTTCGTCGCGCTGGAACCCGATCCGTCCGCGCCGCAGGAAAAGGTGCTGGCCATCGAGATCGACCAGCACCCGTTCGGCGACCCCACCTTCACCGGGCGCAAGTGGCCGATGGCCGACGTCCGGCTGCTCGCGCCGATCCTGCCCAGCAAGGTCGTCTGCGTCGGCAAGAACTACGCGGACCACGCGAAGGAGATGGGCGGTGAGGCACCGGCGAACCCGGTCATCTTCATGAAGCCGTCCACTTCGGTGACGAGCCCGAACGCACCGATCAAGCTGCCGCCGAACTCGGAGCGGGTGGACTACGAGGGCGAGCTCGCGGCCGTCATCGGCCAGCCCTGCAAGGACGTTCCGGAGGCGCGCGGGCTCGACGTGGTCCTGGGCTACACGATCGCCAACGACGTCACCGCGCGGGACCAGCAGCAGGCCGACGGGCAGTGGACGCGGGCGAAGGGCTACGACACGTTCTGCCCGCTGGGCCCGTGGATCGACACCTCCGTCGACCCGGCGGATCTGGGCCTGCGCACCGAGCTCGACGGCGAGCTCAAGCAGCAGTCGCGGACGTCGCTGATGCTGCACGACGTCGCCGGTCTCGTGTCGTGGGTGTCCCGCATCATGACGCTGCTGCCCGGCGACGTGATCCTCACCGGCACGCCCGCCGGCGTCGGCCCGGTGAAGTCGGGCCAGAGCGTCTCGGTCTCCATCGACGGCCTGGGCACCCTCACCAACCCCGTCCAGTAGCAGCCCCTCCACGGCCGAAGGCCGTCCAGTGGGCGGGCGAAGCCACGCCTGCCCTGCGGCGAAGCCGTGCCTGGCGGCCGAAGGCCGTGCCTTGGGCGGCGAAGCCGGCTTGCGTTGCGGCCGAAGGCCGTGCCTGTATTCGCGAAGCGAATAGCCCACGTCCCAATGCCGACCACCGGCGGGTTCTCAGTCGTCTTCTCGCGAGGACGGCTTTTTCCCTCGTGGCGGAGCCACTTGGGAAAAAGATCCCGCAGCGAGAAGGCGACTGAGGTTCCGCTACCCGACCACCAGAGCAAGAAGAGCCCGACTACCCCCGCACAGCCTCACGCGGAGGCCGTTCGCGTAGTGCGCCGTAGGCCAGGAGGTAGGGCGGGACCATGCGCAGCAGCGGCAATCGCGTGATCATCCGAATCGGGCGCGGCAGCCGGGTCCGGTCCCCGAAGTCGATCTCGCCGCGCAGGCCGGGCTCGACCGCGTTGCGGTGCAACACCTTCTGCAATCCCTGGATCAGCAGCGTCGTGGGCCAGCGCCTGCGCTGGATCGCCGCCACGTGCCTGCGGCGCAACCGGCCTTCCCGCAGCGGAGCCGCGAGGTGGCGGGCGGCGGCCACCGCGTCCTGCACGGCCAGGTTGATGCCGATGCCGCCCACCGGTGACATCGCGTGCGCCGCGTCCCCGATGCACAGCAGGCCGGGCACGTGCCACTTGTTCAACCGGTCGAGGGTGACGTGCAGCAGCTTCACGTCCTCCCACGTGTCGACCAGCTCGCGACCGTCGTCGAACCACGGCACGAGGTGCCGCAGGCGCTGGTTGAACTCCTCGATCGGCCGGGACCTGCCGGCCGCGTCGGAATCCTTCTCGATGATCGACGCCGTCTGGTAGTAGTCGCCGCGGTCGATCAGCGCGGTGAACGTGTGGTCGCGGACCAGCCCGATCAGCCCGGCCGGGTCGTCCTCCTTGCGCGGCACCCGGAACCAGCGCACGTCCATCGGGGTGGGGAAGTCGCGCAGGCGGAGCTCCGGCAGCCGACGGGCGAGCGAATCCCGCCCGTCGCAGGCGATCGTGATGTCGGCGCGCAGTTCCCCGGTGCCGCCGTCGGCGTCTCGGTAGCGCACGCCGTTGACCCGGCCGCGTTCCCGGACCAGCTCGGTGACCTCGGTCTGCATCCGGAGGGAGAAGTCGCTCTCCTGCTTCGCCTCGTCAGCGAGCAGGTCCAGCAGGTCCCACTGCGGGACCAGCGCGATGTAGGGGTACTTGATCGGCAGCAGCCGGAAGTCGCCGATGGTCAGGAAATCGCCGTCCCGGCCGACGGGCAGCTGGACGATGTCCACCCGGCGCTGCGGCAGCTCCGCGAACCGCTCCGCCAGCCCCAGGTCGTCCATGAGCTGCAAGGTCGTCGGGTGCACGGTGTCGCCGCGGAAGTCGCGGAGGAAGTCGCCGTGCTTCTCCAGCACGGTGACCCGCACTCCGGAGCGGGCCAGCAGCAGACCCAGGACCATGCCGGCGGGGCCGCCGCCGATGATGCAGCAAGTCGTGCGCTCCATTGCGATCACTCCTATCCGGCGCCGCACACCGGTGAACTCCGAGATCGATATTCAACGAGCGTTGAATAATCTCAGGGTGCTCCTCCCGGAGTCGCTGGTCAAGCGCCGAACCTCGCCGGATAGGGTGGACCGGTCATGAGCACGCCAGAGTTCGCCACACCAGCGCCCGGAACCGTCCGCGCCCGGTTCTGCCCGTCACCGACCGGCACACCGCACGTCGGGCTCATCCGCACCGCCCTGTTCAACTGGGCCTTCGCCCGGCACCACGAAGGCACCTTGGTGTTCCGCATCGAGGACACCGACGCCAGCCGGGACAGCCAGGAGTCCTACGACGCGCTGCTCGACGCGCTGCGCTGGCTGGGACTCGACTGGGACGAAGGTCCCGAAGTCGGCGGCCCCTACGGGCCGTACCGGCAGAGCGAGCGCAAGGACGTCTACGCGGACATCGCGCGGCGCCTGCTCGACGCCGGTGAGCTCTACGAGGCGTTCTCCTCGCCGGAAGAGGTCGAAGCCCGGCACAAGGCCGCGGGCCGCGACCCCAAGCTCGGCTACGACAACTTCGACCGCGACCTCACCGACGAGCAGAAGACCGCCCACCGCGCCGAAGGCCGCACCCCGGTGCTGCGGCTGCGGATGCCGGACCACGACATCACCTTCACCGACCTCGTCCGCGGCGAGATCACCTTCCGCGCGGGCACGGTGCCCGACCCGGTGCTGGTCCGCGGCAGCGGCGACGCGCTCTACACGCTCACCAACCCCGTCGACGACGCGCTCATGCGCATCACGCACGTGCTGCGCGGCGAAGACCTGCTGTCGTCGACACCGCGCCAGATCGCGCTCTACGAAGCGCTGCAGCGCATCGGCGTCACCGACTTCGTCCCCGAGTTCGGGCACCTGCCGTTCGTCATGGGCGAAGGCAACAAGAAGCTCTCCAAGCGCGACCCCGCGTCGAACCTGTTCCACCACCGCGACCGCGGATTCCTGCCCGAGGGACTGCTCAACTACCTCGCGCTGCTCGGCTGGTCCATCGCCGACGACCGCGACGTGTTCAACCTCGACGAGATGGTCGAGGCCTTCGACATCAGCCGGGTCAGCGGCAACCCCGCCCGGTTCGACCAGAAGAAGGCCGACGCGATCAACTCCGCGCACCTGCGGGCGCTCGCCCCGGACGACTTCGTGCAGCGCGTCGTGCCCTACCTCGTCGACGGCGGAGTGCTCGACGCCGAACCGACCGAGCAGCAGCTCGAAACGGTGCGGGCCGCCGCGCCGCTCGTGCAGGAACGGCTCATCGTGCTCTCCGACGCCGTCGGCATGATGCGATTCCTGTTCGCGGGCGAGAACTTCGAGCCCGAAGAGGCCTCCGCGGCCAAGGCCCTCGGCGACGACGCCCGGCCCGTGCTCGACGCCGCCATCGGGGCGCTCGACGCGCTTCCCGAATGGACCACCGAAGCCATCGAGACGGCGCTGAGGGAGTCCGTCGTGGACGGACTCGGCATCAAACCGCGCAAGGCCTTCGCACCCGTGCGGGTCGCCGTCACCGGCCGCACCGTTTCGCCGCCGCTGTACGAATCCATGGAACTGCTCGGCCGCGAGGTCTCGCTGAACCGGCTCCGCCGCGCGCTGGTCTGATCAGCAGCACGATTCCGGCGACCGGGTGATGTCCCCAGTGGACGTCACCCGGTACTGGTACTTCGACTAAACCGTGTCAGGCCAACGACTGTCACCGTCTTGGACGAGGCGGACACCGCCGGTGAACCCCTAGCCTCTCGGGGTGACATCCGCGCCGCACCCCCCGACCACGCCTGAACCCGGCCGCATCAAAGCCGTGTGCCTGGACATCGACGACACCCTGCTCGACAACGCCGCCTCCTCCCGCCTCGGCCTGCGCGCCCTCATCGGCAACGACGCCGCCTGGCCCGTGTGGCGCCACACCACCGAAGACCACTACGAGCGGTACGTGGCCGGTGAAGTCGACTTCGCCACCATGTGCGTCGAACGGACCCGCGCCTTCTTCGCCGCCTTCGGCGAGCAGATCAGCGACGCCGAAGCCGCCGCCCGCGAGGACTACCGGATGGCCGCCATGCAAGCCGCCTGGCGGCTGTTCGACGACGCCCTGCCCTGCCTCGAATGGATGCGCGCCAGCGGCCTGCAACTGGCCGTCATCACCAACGCGCCCAGCGCCTACCAGCGCAAGAAGATCAGCCACACCGGACTGGCCGGCGCCTTCGACAGCATGCTCATCTCCGGTGAACTCGGCGTCGCCAAACCGGATCCGCGGATCTTCCACGCCGCCTGCGAATCCCTCGACGCGGCCCCGCACGAAGTCGTGCACGTCGGCGACCGGCTCGACACCGACGCCCTCGGCGCCGCCGACGCGGGCCTGCACGGCGTCTGGCTCAACCGCAGCGGGACAGAACATGCGCCGCCCGACGGCGTTTCGATGATCACCAGCCTCGCCGAGCTCCCCGAGCTCCTCGTCTGCGACCTGCCGTTCGCCCCCGAGATCCCCGCCCAGCACGCCCCCGGTGATCCGGCACCGCGCGAGACCACGCGCATCGGCGCGCTGACCCGCTGATCGAGCCCGGCCCGCGAACCGGCGGCGTCCATCCGCGACAGCACTCCCGAAACCCGCCCCCACCAGGGAAATCGGCAAAAGAGGGGGGTGCTGTCACGGCCTCGCGGGCCATGCTCTACTATTTTCATCAGCAGGCAGACAGCGACACCGAGTCGGACTTCCTCCAGAAGCCCGGAAGAGGATCGCTGAAAGCCGAAGCCGATGGGGTATGGTGTAATCGGCAGCACGACTGATTCTGGTTCAGTTAGTCTAGGTTCGAGTCCTGGTACCCCAGCGGAACGATCAGCAATGATCGTTCGTTCTAGGGCCCCGTCGTCTAGCGGCCTAGGACACCGGCCTCTCACGCCGGCGGCGCGGGTTCGAATCCCGTCGGGGCTACAGAAGTGTGTTCAGCGCCCACCCCTTTGGGGTGGGCGCTTTTCCGTTTTTCCTCGCTTTCCGGGGGGCGACCCCCCGGGCCCCCCACGGTGCGGTGGTGCTGGGTGTGGGTTTGCCGGCGGTTTTGTGGGTGGGCTGGGGGCTCGCGCTTCGCGCTTGCCGGGAGGGGGCTCGCGCTTCGCGCTTTGCGTGGTGGTGGGGTTGAGTGGGTTTGGTGCTTTGGGTGGGGGCTCAGGTCTGGGGGTTTGGGCCTTGGGACTTGGGCCTTGGGGTTTGGGTTTGGTGTCTTCTTGGTCTTGGTCTTGGTCTTGTTCTTGGTGTTGGTGGGGGAGTGGGTTTCTTGGGGTGGGTGTGGGGGTTGTGGGTGGGGTGTGTAGGCTTTGTGTCGTAGCGCGGTCCCGTCGTCTAGCGGCCTAGGACACCGGCCTCTCACGCCGGCGGCGCGGGTTCGAATCCCGTCGGGACTACAAAGATTAGGGCCCTGTTTCCTTTGGGAAGCGGGGCCCTAATCGTGTTCGAGGTTTGTGGTTCGTGCGCCTTACCGGCCTTGGCATTGGTCTCGGCCTTGGTCTGTCCGTGTCTTGTCAGCGGCGGAGCCGCTGAGCGGTGACCACCATGTCCACCGGCACCGCCGCGGGTTCTCAGCGTTCTTCTCGCGAGGACGGCTTTTTCCCTCGTGGCGGAGCCACTCGGGAAAAAGATCCGGCAGCGAGAAGAACGCTGAGGTTCCGCCACCCGGACACCAGAGCAACCGGACCCCGACAAGCTTTCAGAGGCGGTTTTGGAGGCCTTCTGTTGCTGCTAGTAGGTCCGCTGCCCAGCGGGCTCCTGGGCGGCGGCCCATTCGGTCTATGGGGCCTGAGACGGAGATGGCGGCCACTACGCCGCCCTGGGAGTCGCGGACGGGGGCGGAGACGCTCGCCACGCCCGATTCGCGTTCTGCGACGCTCTGGGCCCAGCCGCGCCGCCTGACCTCCAGGAGGGTGCGTTCGCCGAAGACGGCTTCGGCCAGGACCGCTCGCTGCGTCGCGGGATCAGCCCAGGCCGCCAGGACCTTCGCCCCGGAGCCCGCGACCATCGGGAGGGTGGAACCGACGGGGACCGTGTCGCGCAGGCCGCTGGGGGGTTCCGCGGAGGCGATGCACAGGCGCTGCATGCCGTCCCGGCGGTAGAGCTGCACGCTTTCGCCCGTGATGTCCCGCAATTTGGGCAGCACCGTCGACGCCGCCTCCAGCAGGGGGTCCACCGCGCCGCCCGCCAGTTCCGCCAGCGCGGCACCGGGGCGCCACCGCCCGTCCGAGCCGCGGCGCAGCAAGCGGTGCACCTCCAGGCCCACCGCGAGCCGGTGCGCCGTCGCCCTGGGCAGGCCCGTGCGCCCGCACAACTCCGTCAGGCCGCACGGTTCGCCCGCTACGGCCTGCAACACGGCCACTGCCTTGTCCAACACTCCGATGCCGCTATGCTGTCCCACGTACCGATACTAACTTCTCGATATCTGAGAAGTCCACTCTTTGGGACAGTGCCCCGGAACCGGGGTGCGACCACCACATCTCGATGGGGAGGAGCGATGGGCAACACGCTCGCGGAGAAGGTCTGGAGCGGCCACATCGTGCGCCGAGGCGAAGGTCATGAGCCGGACCTGCTCTACATCGACCTCCACCTCGTGCACGAAGTCACCAGCCCGCAGGCGTTCGAAGGGCTGCGGCTGGCGGACCGGCCGGTCCGCCGCCCCGACCTCACGATCGCCACCGAGGACCACAACGTGCCCACCACCGGCATCGACCTGCCGATCGCCGACCCGGTGTCGCGCACCCAGGTGGACACCTTGCGGCGCAACTGCGAGGAATTCGGCATCCGCCTGCACCCGATGGGCGACGCCGAGCAGGGCATCGTGCACGTGGTGGGGCCGCAGCTGGGGCTCACCCAGCCCGGCACCACGGTGGTGTGCGGCGACAGCCACACCTCCACCCACGGCGCGTTCGGCGCGCTCGCGTTCGGCATCGGCACCTCCGAAGTGGAGCACGTGCTGGCCACCCAGACGCTGCCGCTGCGCCCCTTCAAGACCATGGCCATCAACGTCGAAGGCACGTTGCGGCCCGGCGTGACGAGCAAGGACATCATCCTCGCCGTCATCGCCCGGATCGGGACCGGCGGCGGGCAGGGCTACGTCCTGGAGTACCGGGGCGAGGCGATCCGGCAGCTGTCCATGGAATCCCGCATGACGGTCTGCAACATGTCGATCGAAGCAGGCGCCCGCGCCGGCATGATCGCCCCCGACGAGACGACCTTCGAGTACCTCAAGGACCGCCCGCACGCGCCGGAAGGCGAGGACTGGGACGCCGCCGTCGAGTACTGGAAGACGCTGCGCACCGACGAGGACGCCGAATTCGACGCCGAGATCACCCTCGACGCCGACTCGCTGACCCCGTTCGTCACCTGGGGCACCAACCCTGGGCAGGGCCTGCCGCTGGGGGAGCGCATCCCCGACCCGGCGACCATCGGCGACGACTCCGAGCGCTACGCCGTGGAAAAGGCGCTCGACTACATGGGCCTGGAAGGCGGCACGCCGCTGCGCGAGGTCGCCGTGGACACCGTCTTCCTCGGTTCGTGCACCAACGGCCGCATCGAAGACCTGCGGGCCGCAGCGGCCGTCCTGGGCGGGCGCAAGGTGGCCCAGGACGTGCGGATGCTGGTGGTGCCCGGCTCGATGAAGGTCCGGCTGCAGGCCGAGTCCGAAGGGCTCAACGAGGTTTTCACCGCCGCGGGCGCCGAATGGCGTTCGGCGGGCTGCTCCATGTGCCTCGGGATGAACCCCGACCAGCTCGCCCCCGGTGAGCGCAGCGCGTCGACCTCGAACCGGAACTTCGAGGGACGGCAGGGCAAAGGCGGCCGCACCCACCTGGTCTCCCCGCTGGTGGCCGCCGCCACCGCGGTGCGCGGCACCTTGTCCTCGCCCGACGACCTCGACTGATCCGCCCGACCCGAAAGGAGCAACGATGGAACCGTTCACCCAGCACACCGGCGTCGGCGTTCCGCTGCGGCGGTCCAACGTGGACACTGACCAGATCATCCCCGCCGTGTACCTCAAGCGGGTCGCGCGCACCGGGTTCGAGGACGCGTTGTTCGCCGCGTGGCGCAACGACGAGAACTTCATCCTCAACAACGACGCCTTCCGCGACGGCAGCGTGCTGGTCGCCGGACCCGACTTCGGCACCGGATCGTCCCGCGAGCACGCCGTGTGGGCGCTCAAGGACTACGGCTTCCGGGTGGTCATCTCCTCCCGGTTCGCCGACATCTTCCGCGGCAACTCCGGCAAACAGGGACTGCTCGCCGCCGAGTGCGCCCAGTCCGATGTGGAACTGCTCTGGAAGCTGCTGGAGAACGAGCCCGGCACCCAGGTGACCGTCGATCTGCAAGAGCGGACCGTGCAGGCGAAAGACCTCACCGTGCCGTTCGCCATCGACGACTACACCCGTTGGCGGCTGCTGGAAGGGCTCGACGACATCGGTTTGACCCTGCGCCACGCCGAGACGATCGACACGTACGAGAAAACCCGCCCTTCCTTCAAACCGGCCACGCTGCCCGCCCGCACGGGCTGATCCGGATCGGCCGCGGAGCCTTTTCTCCTTGCTGCGCAGGGAAAATCGGTTCCGCGGCCGGCGTTCACAACCCAACCGGGAAACCGGCGAAACGAGCCCTGAGCCGCCGAAAGCCCCACGCCCCAACGAAAAAATGGGGCGTGGCGAATGGCATTCGGCAACTCAGGGCTTTACCGTGGGTTTTGAGTCGGCCCGACGGGGCCGTTGTTGTCCTGGGAGGGACTGAAGTGAACAAAGCCCAACTCATCGAGGCACTTGCGGAACGCCTCGGCGACAAGAAGACCGCCAGTCAGGCGGTGGAGGGCGTCGTGGACCTCATCGTCCGCAACGTCAACAAGGGCGAAAAGGTCAACATCACCGGCTTCGGTGTCTTCGAGAAGCGCGCACGTGCCGCCCGCACCGCGCGCAACCCGCGCACCGGCGAGGCCGTCAAGGTGAAGAAGACCAACGTCCCGGCATTCCGCGCCGGCACCCAGTTCAAGGAAGTCGTGGGCGGCAGCCGGAAACTGCCCCGCGCGACTGCCGCGAAGTCGGCGGGCACCAAGTCCGCGGGCACCCGCAGCACCGCGACGAAGACCGCGGGCACCGGGCGCGCCACGGCCAAGTCCGCCGCCACGGCGACCAAGGCTCCCGCCACCAAGGCGGCGGGCACCCGGAGCACGGCGAAGACCGCCGCGGCCACCAAGACCGCGCCGAAGAAGGCCGCCACCACGCGGTCCAGCGCGAAGCCGGCCGCCGCCAAGGCAGCCCCGAAGACGGCTGCTGGCAGCAAGGCGACCGCCGCCAAGTCCACCGGCACCAAGGCGACGGCGACCAAGGCGACCGCTTCCAAGGCCGCCACCGGCAAGGCCACGGCCGCCAAGTCGACGGCCACCAAGGCTCCGGCCACCAAGGCGGCGCCGAAGAAGGCCGCCACCACCAAGGCCGCGCCGAAGGCCACCGCCTCGAAGTCGACCGCCAAGACCTCTGCCGCGAAGACCTCCGCGGCCAAGACGTCCGGCGCCCAGACCTCGACCGCCAAGGCCTCCGCGGGCAAGACCACGCGCAAGACCGCCAAGAAGTGAGCGCTCGCCGCCTGAGCGAGCCGAGCTTCGCAGGCGTTCGCGGGTGGCGTCCCCGCACACGGCGCAGCGTCACCCGCGCCACGCGCGGCGGCGGAGCGGCGGGCGGCCCCGGTACCCGTGCCACGGGCACCGCGGCCGTGCCCCATCCAAGGTGCTCCGCCGGTTCTCACCGATGATCCCGGTGCGATCGCAACAGCGATCGGGCCGGGATCATCGCCGTTCCACCCCAAAACCACCCCACGGCGAGCCACCCCCAGCCCCAGCCGCGCAGCTGGGCGGCGAAGCAAGCCTGCCTGGCGGCCGAAGACCGTGCCTTTGCGGCGAAGCCGTGCAGTGGGCGGGCGAAGCCACGCCTGCATTGCGGCCGAAGGCCGTGCCCAGCGGCGAAGCCGTGCAGTGGGCGGCGAAGCACGCCTGCCTGGCGGCCGAAGGCCGTGCCTGTATGTGCGAAGCACATAGCCCACGTCGAAAAGTCCTCACCCGCGGGTTCTCAGCTGCTTCCTCGCGAGGACAGCTTTTTCCCTCGTGGCGGAGCCACTCGGGGAAAAGATCCCGCAGCGAGGAAGCAGCTGAGGTTCCGCCACCCCACCACCAAAGCAAATCATCCAGCGGCAGAAGCATCAGCCAAGTAAGCAGCCGAGACCAGGCGTAATAGTGGGCCGGAGCCGTTGCCGGTGTGTACGTCCCGGCTGAACCTCAACGTCCACACGCTGCCCTTGGCGCTGACCACGTCCCCGCTGACGGCGTCGCCCACCGCGGGCGCGTCGCCGGGGGCCTCGCCCGGTTCGGCCGGGTGCAGCGCGGCGGATTCCACCAGCCTGCCCACCAGATCCGGGATCACGCCGCCTTGGCTGCACACCACCGCGGTGCCCGCGCCCGCGGCGATCCGCAGCAGCCGGTGCACGGCCGCGGCCGGGTCCTCCAGGTAGCCCTCCTCGGACAGCAGCGGCTCCGGGGCGACTTCGATGCCGAGGTCCGTCGCCAGCGGCTGCACCGTCTGCGCGCAGCGCACCCGAGGCGCCGAGTAGACCCGTTCCGGGCCGAACAGCGGCAGCCAGGAGTGCAGTGCGTCGCGCTGCCTGCGGCCGGCCCCGGACAGCGGGCGCAGCGTGTCGTCGCCGTCGAAGTCCGCCCGCTTCCCGGCTTTCGCGTGCCGCACCAGCAGCAGCGTCACCGGGTCGTCGGGCAGGGCCGCGAACTCGTCCAGGACGTGCCGGTCCTGCCGGTAGCTCAGCAGTTCCCGGGCCTTGGGCAGCGCCGTCCACACGAGTTCGTCGACCTCGTCGTTGACCTCGAAGTGGCCGTCGCCGGCGCGGGCGGTGAAGTAGTCGACCTGCTTGCCGGTGCCGCCGTCCGCGCCCGGCACCTCGTAGCGGACCCGGCTCAGGAAGCCGGAGAGCACGCAGCCGAACCCGGTCTCCTCCAGCACTTCCCGCGCGGCGGCGTGCGCAGCCGTCTCACCCGGATCGAGTTTTCCCTTCGGCAGCGACCAATCGTCGTAGCGCGGGCGGTGCACCACGGCCACCTCGGGCGCCCCGTCGGTGCCCGGGCGCCACAGCACCGCACCCGCGGCCCGGATCGTGACCGGCCTGCTCGTCGTCATCGGTTGCTCCGGTTCGTGCGCCGCGGTCATTGCACCTTCGCCCCGTGCTGGCGCAGCATTTCCGCCTGGTGGTCGCGGACCTGCTCGCCGCTGCGCGGGGAGGCCTCCCAATCGCCCTTGGCGTTGAGCACCCAGCACCGCGTGGACGGGTGCAGCGCCGAATCCAGCATCGCGTCCAGCTGTTCGGTCAGCTTCGGGTCGACCACCCGCACCTGCGCCTCGATCCGGCGGTCCAGGTTGCGGTGCATCATGTCGGCGCTGCCGATCCAGCGCTCGTCGATGCCGACGAAGTGGAACACCCGGGAGTGCTCCAGGAAACGCCCCAGGATGGAGCGCACCTCGATGTTCTCGCTGAGGCCGTCCACCCCGGCCTGCAGCGCGCAGATGCCGCGCACCACGATCCGGATCGGCACGCCCGCCAGCGAAGCCCGGTACAGCGCGTCGATGATCTGCTCGTCGACCAGCGAGTTGACCTTCATCCGGATCCCGCACGGCAGCCCGGAGCGAGCGCGTTCCGCTTCCGCCTCGATGCGTTCCACGATGCCGAGCCGGATGCCGTGCGGGGACACCAGGATCCGCCGGTACGTGCCGTGCCGGGCGTAGCCGGTGAGCACGTTGAACAGGTCGGTGAGGTCCGCGCCGACTTCGGGCGCGGCCGTCAGCAGCCCCAGGTCTTCGTAGGTGCGGGCCGTCTTCGGGTTGTAGTTGCCGGTGCCCAGGTGGCAGTAGCGGCGGATCGTGGAGCCTTCCTGGCGCACCACGAGCGCCGTCTTGCAGTGCGTCTTCAACCCCACGAGGCCGTAGACCACGTGCACGCCGGAGCGTTCCAGCGTGCGCGCCCACTGGATGTTGGCCTGCTCGTCGAACCTCGCCTTCAGCTCGACCAGCGCCACCACCTGCTTGCCCGCTTCGGCGGCGTCGATCAGCGCGTTCACGATCGGCGAGTCGCCGGAGGTGCGGTACAGCGTCTGCTTGATCGCCAGCACGTGCGGATCGGCCGCGGCCTGCTCGATGAACCGCTGCACCGAGGTGGAGAACGCGTCGTAGGGGTGGTGCACCAGCACGTCGCCCTCGCGCAGCGTCGCGAAGATGCTCTTCGGCGTCTGGCCTTCCGCGAACGCCGGGTGCGTGGCGGGCACGAACGGCGGGTTCTTCAGGTCCGGGCGTTGCAGCTTGTCCAGCTGGAACAGGCAGGACAGGTCCAGCAGGCCCGGCACTTCGACCACGTCGTGCGCGTCGACTTCGAGCTCCCGCAGCAGGAGCTCCAGCATCGTCTCGCTCATCGTGTCGGTGACTTCGAGGCGCACCGGCGGGCCGAACCGGCGGCGCGCCAGTTCCCGCTCCATGGCCTGCAGCAGGTCTTCGTCGCGGTCCTCCTCCACTTCCAGGTCCGCGTTGCGGGTGACCCGGAAGATGTGGTGGTCGCTGATGTCCATGCCGGGGAACAACTTGTCCAGGTGCGCGGCGATGAGCTCTTCCAGCGGCAGGAACGTCGCCTGCTCGTTCTCGCGGTCGGGCTCCACGCGGATCAGCCGGGGCACGTTGTCCGGCACCTTGACGCGGGCGAAGCGGCGCAGGCCTTCTTCGGGGTCGCTGACGGTGACCGCGAGGTTCAGCGACAGCCCCGAGATGTACGGGAACGGGTGCGCCGGGTCGACGGCCAGCGGGGTCAGCACCGGGAAGATGTGGTCGTCGAAGTAGCGGCCCAGCACCTGCTGCTCGGGCTCGCCGAGCTGCTGCCAGCGCATGATCCGGATGCCGTTGGCCTCCAGCTCCGGCACCAGCTCGTCGAGGAACGTGCGGCCGAGCTTCTCGGTGAGGTCCTGGTTGCGCGCGGCGATGCGGGCGAGCTGCTCGTGCGGGGTGAGCCCGTCGGCGCTGCGCACCGAGAGCCCGGTCTCCTCGCGGCGCTTCAGGCCCGCGACGCGGACCATGTAGAACTCGTCCAGGTTGGAGGCGAAGATCGCCAGGAACTTGGCGCGTTCCAGCACCGGCTGCGAGGGGTCTTCGGCGACGGCGAGCACGCGGGCGTTGAAGTCCAGCCAGGACAGCTCGCGGTTGAGGTACCGGTCGTCGGGCAGGTCCGTGCTGGCCGCGGCGCGGGTCACCGCGGGCGGCGCGGCGGGCACGCGGGCGCCTTCGCCGTTCACCGGCGGTTTCGGCGTCGCGGGCGGGGCCGGGGGAGCGGTCTCCGCGGGAGCCGCGGCGGCGGTCTTGCGCCGAGCGCTCGCCGGTGCCGCGGTGGTGGCGGCCTTCGAGGTGCGCGTCCGAGACGTCCTCGGCTGCGCGGCGTTCGGCGCGGACTTCGCCGTGGCGGTCTTGCGCGCGGTGGACTTCGCCGTCGTGGACTTCGCCGCGGCGGACCTCGTCGTGGTGGGCTTCGCCGCTCCGGATTCGGCCGCTGCCGGCTTGGCCGTTGTGGATTCGGCTGCCGCGGTCTTGGCTGCCGTGGATTCGGCTGCGGTGGTCTTGGCTGCCGTGGACTTGGCAGCGGTGCTCTTCGCCGCAGTGGACTTGGCAGCGGTGGTCTTCGCCGCCGTCGGCTTCGCCGCCGTCGGCTTCGCCGCCGTGGACTTCGCGGTGCCGGATTTCGCCGCGCCGGTCTTAGCCGCGCCGCGCCGCGCCGTGGTCCGCGACGTACCGGACTCCTCCGACGACGACGCCGCGTCCTGCCTGGTCGTCCGGCTCCCGCGACCGGATTTCGGCGAGTTCTGACGAGCACCGGCGGCCCCGGCGGTCGACGAGGTCCGGCGTGGCACGGGCTTGATGGTCTCGTGATCGCTGCTGTCGGTACTCACGACGACCATTCTCACCCATTCCGGGGCCGTCGCTCGACCTTTGTCGCGGGGAACACCACACAGGTCAGCGCGGGTTTCCGGCGGCACCCGCCAGCCACGCCGCGGTGCGCTCCCCGAGACCGAGGCCCGTCGCCCGCCGCAGATCCGCCGCGGTGTCCACATCGCAGCGCAACGACGCCCACTCGCCGTCGAGCGCCCGCGCCCCGGACGACACGTGCGCGGCCGCCGAACCCGGCCCGAACCGGGGCGCGAGCGCACCGCCCGCGGCGGCCAGCAGCAGCGTCGTACCCGTGCCCTGGTGATCCGCGCTGAACGCGCGCTCCGGCCCGGCCTGCTCCAACGCCGCCGCCAGCTCCGCAGACCGCAACGCCGGAAGATCCGCCTGCAGCGCGCCGATCCGCGCCTCCCCGCGCGACCGCAGCACCCGCTCGCCGTGCTCCAACGCCGGATTCAACCCCGCCGCCGGGTCGTCGGCGACGACCTCGACGCCGACCGCGGCGAACGACTCCGCCAGCCTCGGATCGGAGGTCACCACCAGCACCGCCCGCACCCCGGCGGCGCGCCGCGCGGCCTCCACCGTGTCGAGCGCGATCGCGCTCACCAGATCCGCGTGCCGCGCGGCGGGCCGATCGTCGCGCAACCGGGACTTCGCCAAGTGCAGCGGCTTGATCGGCACCAGCAAGGACACTCCGCCGTTCATCCCGCCCTCCCTCGCATCCCCGATCCTTCGCCCACCGTCGATCATCGAGTATGCCCGCCGCGGACCGACCGCTCGCCGACCAGGAGCGTGGGCCAGGTAACTTGACAGCCGCTCTAGGGCGAGAGGAGACAGGCGTGGCGGAACCGGCGAGCCTCAAGCGGTCGCGCAAGCGGACCAAGGAACGGCCCCCGACGCTGATGGGGCGGTTCTGGCTGCGGCTGGCGGCGGTCGTGTTCTACCCGCTGACCGCACTGCTGTCCCGCGTCCGCGTGCACGGGCTGGAGAACATCCCCGCCACCGGCCCGGCGCTGCTCGTGCTCAACCACGTGTCGCACCTCGACCCGCTCTACGACGCGGTCACCGTGCACCGCGCCGCCCGCGTCCCCCGGTTCATGGCCAAGAACACGCTGTGGAACGTGCCGGTGCTGAGAAACGTCCTCAACGGCGTCGAGCAGATCCCCGTGTTCCGGCAGACCGCCGACGCCCGCAAGAGCCTCGAAGCGGCGCACGACGCGCTCGAAGCCGGCAAGATCGTCATCATCTACCCGGACGGAACGGTCACCAAGGACCCCGAAGGCTGGCCGATGTCGCCGAAGCCCGGCGTGGCCAGGCTCGCCGTGGAGCACGACGTGCCGATCGTGCCCGCCGCCCGCTGGGGCACCCGCGACGTCTACGACCACTACGAGAAGAAGTTCCGCCCGTTCCCGCGCAAAACGGTGCACGTGCGGATCGGCGAACCGCTCGACCTCTCCGAATACCGCGACGCGCCTGCCGACGCCCCCGTGCTGCGCACCGTCAGCGAACTCGCGATGAGCCGGGTGCGGGAACTGCTGGGCGACATCCGCGAACAACAACCGCCCGGGGAGTTCTACTCGGCGGCCCGCCGCCGCGACCAGCAGACCCGGAGCGACGATGACCGGAGCTGAACCCGCCCGCAAGGTCACCGTGCTCGGAGCCGGGTCCTGGGGCACCACCTTCGCGAAAGTCCTCGCCGACGCGGGCAGCGACGTCACCCTGTGGGCGCGCCGCGCCGAAGTCGCCGAACGCATCAACACCGAGCACCAGAACCCCGGGTACGTGCCCGGAGTGGCGCTGCCCGAGTCGCTGCGAGCCACCGACGACGCCGTCGAAGCCATGCACGGCGCCGAAGCCGTGGTGCTCGCCGTGCCCAGCCAAACCCTGCGGGAGAACCTCGCGGGCTGGCAGCCGCTGCTGCCGCCGGATGCCACGCTCGTCAGCCTCGCCAAAGGCGTCGAACTCAGCACCCTCAAGCGGATGAGCGAAGTCGTCGCCGAAGTCGCCGACGTGCCCATGGACCAGGTCGCCGTCGTCTCCGGTCCCAACCTCGCCATGGAGATCGCCGGCGAACAACCCACTGCGACCGTCGTGGCCTGCACCGACCACGATCGCGCCGTCGCGCTGCAAGCGGCGTGCTCCACCGGCTACTTCCGGCCCTACACCAACACCGACCTCGTGGGCATCGAACTCGCCGGGGCCTGCAAGAACGTGATGGCGCTGGCCTGCGGCATGGCCGCCGGGCTCGGCTACGGGCAGAACACGATGTCCTCGCTGATCACCCGCGGGCTCGCGGAGACCACCCGGCTCGGAGCCGCGCTCGGCGCCGAACCGATGACCTTCGCCGGGCTCGCCGGACTCGGCGACCTCGTCGCCACCTGCACCTCACCGCTGTCGCGGAACCGGACCTTCGGGGAACGGCTCGGACGCGGCGAAACGCTGGCGCAAGCGCAGGACGCCACCAACGGCCAAGTCGCCGAAGGCGTCAAGTCCTGCTCGTCCATCCGGGAGCTCGCCGCGCACCACGGCGTGGAAATGCCGATCACCGAAGTGGTGCACCGGGTGTGCCACGAAGACCTCGGCCCAGTACCAGGAGCAGCCCAACTACTCGGCCGCGAACGCAAGTCCGAGTAGGGCTTCGTCGGCTCGTTTTGCTTTGGTGGTCGGGTGGCGGAACCTCAGTGTCTTCCTCGCTGCGGGATCTTTTTCCCAAGTGGCTCCGCCACGAGGGAAAAAGCTGTCCTCGCGAGGAAGCAGCTGAGAACCCGCGGGTTGTCACCTTTTTGACGTGGGCTATGCGCTGACGCGCATACAGGCACGGCCTACGGCCGCCAGGCACGGCTTCGCCGTGAGGCAGGCTTGCTTCGCCGCCCGAGGCACGGCTTCGCCGCCCGCTGCGCGGTTGTCTGCTGTGAAGGGTGGGCTTCGGGGGTGGCGCGTGTGGGTGGAGGGGTCTCTTGTGGAGTGGGGCGCATTTGCTGGAGGGGTTGGGTTGCGGGCGCAATAATTTGGTGAGGGGCGTTCTAGTGGGGAGGTTGCAGGTGGCGGAGCTCGGGGACGGGACGAAGTGCGTGCACGGTGGGCACGGCGATCCGCGGCCGGGCGATCCGCTGGCGCCGGGGCCCGTGTTCGCCGCTCCGTACCACCTCGGGGATCCGCAGGGGGACTTCTACGGCAGGGCCGGGAATCCGTCGTGGCGGGCGCTGGAAACGGCCATCGGTGAGCTCGACGGCGGGGAGTGCGTGCTGCTGCCTTCCGGCATGGCCGCGATCAGCGCCGTGCTGCGCGCCGTGCTGCACCACGGCGACCGGCTGCTGGTGCCCTCCGACGGCTACTACGCCACCCGGCAGTTCGTGCGCGAAGAGCTCGCCGGACTCTCGCTGGACGTGCGGGAGATCCCCACGACGGGGCCGTGGCCCGAGGACGTCTTCGACGGGGTCCGGCTGGTCCTGCTCGAAACCCCGTCCAACCCGGGCCTCGACGTCTGCGACATCGCCGAACTGGCCCGCCGCGCGCACCGGGCCGGTGCGCTGCTGGCCGTGGACAACACCACCGCCACCCCGATCGGGCAGCGCCCCCTCGAACTCGGCGCGGACATCGCGCTCGCCAGCGACACCAAGGCGCTGACCGGGCACAGCGACGTGCTGCTCGGGCACGTGTCCACCGCCGACGGCGAACTGGCGCAGCGGCTGCGCCGGGCGCGCACGCTCTCCGGCGCCATCCCCGGTCCGTTCGAGACCTGGCTGGCGCACCGCAGCCTCGGCACCCTCGACCTGCGGCTGGCCCGGCAGGCCGCGAACGCGGCGGCGCTGGTCGACGCCCTGCGCGGGCACCCCGCGGTCACCGGGCTGCGCTGGCCCGGACTGCCCGACGACCCGGCGCACCGGCTCGCGAGCGCCCAGATGCGGCGCTGGGGCGGCGTGTTCCGCTTCGAACTCGCCGACGCCGACGCGGTGGCGGAGTTCGTGCGCCGCAGCGCGCTCGTCGTGGCGGCCACCAGCTTCGGCGGCCTGCACAGCACCGTGGACCGGCGGGCGCAGTGGGGCGACCCGGTGGCACCGGGCTTCGTGCGGTTCTCGGCCGGGTGCGAAGACCCCGCCGACCTCGTGGCGGACGTGCTCGCGGCCCTGCCCTGAACCCCGCGAGCCCATCGCGCACGGGACCGGCCGACAGGATGATGATCATCACTCCGGCGGCGGCGAGCCAGTGGATGATCTTGCTGCGCACCGCGCTGTGATCACGTTGAGTGCGGGTTCACGACGGTGTGACATCGGCGCAATCGGCTTGACGGGTCGCTTCCGGCGCTGGTTCACTACGCGGCGTGTTGCGAGCCATGACCGATGGACGAGGTCACATCGACCTGCGCCGGGTGGCGAGCGCGCTTTGTCTGCAGCGGTGATCGACCCCGCTGACGGTCGGTGATCCCCAGGATCGGCGAACAGGGCGGACCGGGCGACGTGCTCCCCGAACCGACCTGAACGACCCGTGCGGCCTCGCGCCGCGATCCACCCGATCCGCGAAACCGGAACCGCCCCGAACACGGGCGGTGGCCGAACCGGGATCTCCGCCACCAGCCCCGTTCCGCGCAGCGCCCCTCCGGGGAGATCGCGTCGCCGGGACGTGCGTCGCCGGGCTCATCACCGCAGCCACTCCCACTTCCCGCACTCACGATCATCGAGGACGCCCCGTGTTCGCCGTACCCCCCAACACCGTCGCCGCCGACGCGGACCGGTCGCTCGCGCATCCCGTGCGGATCGCCCGCGAGCTCGCCGCCGACCGGCTCTCCTGGGCGCACCGCCTGCGCTACGACCCGCAGCAGCGCTGGGCCGGCCTGCTCGAACGCACCGCCACCCACGAAGCCTGGCTGCTGAGCTGGCTCCCCGGGCAGCGGACCGAACTGCACGACCACGGCGGCGCGACCGGTGCCTTCACCGTGGTCTCCGGCACCGTCACCGAGCGGGTCGTGCGCGACACCCCGACCGGGCCGGTCGAGGAATGGCACGCCCTGGAGACCGGCCAGTCCCGCGTCTTCGGCCCCGACCACGTGCACCAGGTGGTCAACGACAGCCCCGACCCCGCGATCACGATCCACGTGTACCGGCCGGGCCGCACCCAGATGAC
This sequence comes from Saccharopolyspora sp. NPDC002578, assembly GCF_053592695.1. NCBI lineage: Bacteria > Bacillati > Actinomycetota > Actinomycetes > Pseudonocardiales > Pseudonocardiaceae > Saccharopolyspora > Saccharopolyspora sp. NPDC002578. The sequence goes on from NZ_JBSFWJ010000025.1 coordinate 45,068, forward strand.
GCTCTACTCCCTTGATCCCGTGGACGGCCTCACCCGAGCCTGACCGACCTCCGCTCGGCTTGCGCGGGCGGTCGCTCGGCGGAACCTCAGCGGCTTCCCCGTCCTCGCGAGAGGAAGCCGCTGAGACCCCGCCGGTGGTCGTTCTGCTCCGGTGGTCGCTGCTCAGCGGCGTCGCCGCTGACACGACGCCGACCGACAACGTCGCTCACCTGGACGGACGAGATCAAGGACATGCGGTGAGCTCGTACGAGCCGTCCTGAACGGGCTCCCCGGGTGGTGGCATCATCGGGAGGCCGAGCGGGGGGAACTCTGAGATGCCACATGCCGTGCCCGCGGCGAGCTCGCCGCTGCTGGAACCGGCCATCGAACTGCGCCGCGACGACGACCGCCCGCTCGCGGTGCAGCTCGCCGACGCGCTCCGGCGCGCCGCCACGCTCGGGCAGCTCCGGGGCGGCGACCGGTTGCCCTCGACGCGGGCGCTGGCCCGGCACCTCGCCGTCAGCCGCACCGTCACCGCCGCCGCCTACGAGCAGCTGCACGCCGAAGGCTGGATCGTCGGCAAGCACGGCTCCGGCACCTACGTCACCACCGCCCCGCCCGGATCTCCTTCCGCCGCAGCGGAATCCGGCGGTGGCCCGGCTCGCCGGGACACCGAGTCGATGGTGCGGCTGATGCCGGGAATCCCGTGGACGGGCGGCATCGACCGCGCGGCGTGGCGGCGGGCCTGGCGGGCCGCCGCCGACCGGGAACCGGACGAGACCCGGCGGCTCGCGGGCGTCGAGCAGTACCGCGAGGCCGTGGTGGAGCACCTGCTGCGGCACCGGGGCATGACCACCGGCGGCCCGCACCTGGGCACCGTCGTGGCCACCGGCGGCACGACCGCGGCGGTCACCGAGCTCGCCGCGACCGTGCTCGGTCGCGGCGCCACCGTGGCCGTGGAGGAACCGGGCTACCAGCGCGCGGTGCAGACGCTGCTGGCCGCCGGGGCGACCGTGGTGCCCGCTCCCGTCGATCACGCGGGGATCATCGTCGAGGCCATCCCGCGGGGGGTGCGGGCCGTGTACTGCTCGCCCGCGCACCAATACCCGATCGGCGGCCGGTTGCCCGCGGACCGGCGCGTCGCGCTCGTCGAACGGGCGCGCGCCGAGGGGTGGCTGATCGTGGAGGACGACTACGACGGCGAGCTGCGCTACGACGTGGCGCCGCTTCCCGTGCTGGCGTCGATGGCCCCGGACGTCGTGGTGCACCTGGGAACCACCAGCAAGATCCTCACGCCGACCTTGGGCGTGGGCTGGATGCTCGGGCCGGACCGGGTCGTCGCCGAAGTGCTCGACCACCGCGAGCGCACCAGCACCGGGCCGGCCCCGGCGGGGCAGCGGGTGCTCGTCGAGTACGCGCGCAACGGCGACCTGGGGCGGCACCTGCGCAGACTGCGCCGCGAACTGTCGCAGCGGCGCGGGCTGGTCGTGTCCCGGCTCGCCGAGGCGGGGATCGAGGTCTTCGGCGACGAGGCGGGCGCTCACGTCGTGCTGCCGCTGCCCTCCGCCGAAGCCGAACAGCGCGTCGTGGACCGGGCGGCGGAGCACGGCATCGTCCTGGACGGACTGCGCAGGCATCACCACGGCCCGCGGCAGTGGACCGGCATCGCGCTCGGCTACGCTTCGTGCACGCGTGCTGACCTGGAGCGTTCGCTGGGGCTCGTGGCCCGGTGGTGCGACGAGGAGGTCGCTGGCGGCGCGCGCGCCTGCAGGTAGGGTTCCGCGCATGACTCAGCGCAAGACCAGGGTGGCCGTCGTCTTCGGCGGACGGAGCACCGAGCACGGCGTTTCCTGCCTGTCCGCGGGCAGCGTCCTGAGCCACCTGGATCCGGAGCGCTTCGAGGTCGTTCCGGTCGGCATCACCCGCGAGGGCGCCTGGGTGCTGGGCACCTCGGACCCGGCCGAGCTGGAGATCCGCGACCGCCGCGTGCCCGAGGTCGCCGCGGGCACCGCCGTGGCGCTGCCCGGCGACCCGACGCGCCAGGAGCTGATCCTGGTCGAGCCCGGCCGCGGTGGCGAGGTCCTGTCCGAAGTGGACGTCGTTTTCCCGGTGCTGCACGGCGCTTTCGGCGAGGACGGCACCATCCAGGGCCTGCTGGAGATGGCCGACGTGCCCTACGCGGGTCCGGGTGTGCTCTCCAGCGCGGTGTCGATGGACAAGGAGTACACGAAGAAGCTGCTGGCGGCCGAAGGCATCTCCGTCGGCACCTTCGAGGTGCTCCGCCGCGACGAGTCCACTTTGGACGATCGGCGCCGGGAGCGGATCGGCCTGCCCGCCTTCGTCAAGCCCGCCCGCGCGGGCTCCTCGCTCGGCATCACCAAGATCACCGACTGGGCGCAGCTGGACGACGCCATCGCGGAGGCCCGCCGCACCGACCCGAAGGTCATCATCGAGACCGCGGTCGTCGGCCGCGAGGTCGAATGCGGCGTGCTCGAATTCCCGGACGGCCGCATCGAAGCCTCGCTGCCCGCCGAACTCCGCGTCACCGGTGCCGCCGACTGGTACGACTTCGAGTCCAAGTACCTCGACGACGTCACCGAGTTCGACATCCCCGCGAAGGTCGGCGACGACACCATCGAGCGGCTGCGCGCCACCGCGGTCACCGCGTTCCGCGCGCTGGAGTGCCAGGGCCTCGCGCGGGTCGACTTCTTCGTCACCGAGGACGGCGAGCTCATCGTCAACGAGGTCAACACGATGCCCGGCTTCACCGCGATCTCGCTGTACCCGCGCATGTGGGCGCAGACCGGTGTCGACTACCCGGCGCTGCTGACGACCCTGATCGAGACGGCTCAGGCCCGGGGCACCGGGCTGCGCTGATCCCGCTCAGGGGAAGACGGGCTGCTTCGGCAGCGAGCGCAGTTCGTTCGAGAGGTCCTGCACCGGGCCGCTGCCGGAGTTCTCCGGCGCCGTCAGCGCCACGTACACGGGCCGGTCCACCGCGAGCCACGAGGTGTTGCCCGCTTCGGTGATCCGCAGCCAGCTCACCCCGGAGATGTCCACCAGCGGCGAGGTCGGGGTGAGTTCGGCGGGGGCGGACAGGCCGCAGCGCACGGTGATCGGGTCGTGCTCGGCGTCGCCCCAGGCGATCGCGCCGGGCGGTACCGGGTCGGCGAGAGCCCGCCGGGGGACCTGCGCGCCGTCCACTTCCAGCTCGGCGGGCAGTGCGGAGAGCAGCTTCGCGCAGTCGGGCCCGGACGCGGCGGGGGAGGGGATGGGCGGCAGCGCGAGCGGGCCGGTGCGACGGGCCTGCTGCGCCGCCTCCACGGCATCCTGCTCCTGCTGCTCGGAGAACCGCGAGACCAGTCCGAGGGTGATCACGCCCAATGCCAGCAGCCCGCTCAGCGAAAGCGCCACGATGAGGACCGGCTTGGGGAACTTCGGATGCTCGTCGACCACGGAGTCCACTACAGCACGCGCGGGCGCGGCAGCGGGAACGGGGCGCTCACAGGTGTACGACGGGACACGTCAGCGTCCGCGTGATGCCTTCCACGTTCTGGATGCCGGCGACGACCATTTTGCCGAGCTGGTCGACATTTTCCGCCTCGGCGCGCACGATCACGTCGTACGGACCGGTCACGTCCTCGGACGTGATCACGCCGGTGGAGCCGGAGATCTCGGCGGCGACGGCGGCGGCCTTGCCGACTTCGGTCTGGATGAGGATGTATGCCTGAACCACGGCGTGCCCCTTCGTCTAGGCGTGGTGCGCGGGGTAGGAAACTGGGAGAAAGCTACCCCATCGGGCCGAGCGGATGCTCAAGAAAGGGAGGTCTGACGTGGGTTCGGACACTTCGGCGCAGGACCAGACCGTGTCCGAGGCCGGTGAGTTCGGCCTCATCCAGCGGGTGACCTCCGGGCGGGCGCAGCCCGCCGCGACCTTGCTCGGGCCCGGTGACGACGCCGCCGTGCTGGCGGCGTCCGACGGCCGGGTGGTGGCGACCACCGACGTGCTGGTCGAGCAGGTGCACTTCCGCTTGGCGTGGTCGACGCCGCACCAGGTGGGGCGCAAGGCCGTCGCGGTGAACCTGTCCGACCTGGCCGCGATGGGCGCGGTCCCGACCGGCCTGCTGGTGGGGCTGGGTTGCCCGCCGGAGACGCCGAGGTCGGTGATCGACGAGCTGTCGGCGGGCATGTGGGAAGAGGCGCAGCGCGTCGGTGCCGGTCTGATCGGCGGGGACATGGTGAGCGCGCCCGCGCTGACGATTTCCATCACGGCGTTGGGCGATCTGCAGGGCCGCACCCCGGTGACCCGCTCCGGCGCGTGCCCCGGCGACGTGGTCGCGGTGGCGGGGCGGCTCGGCTGGGCCGCCGCGGGTCTCGCGGTGCTGGGGCGCGGATTCCGCTCACCGGTGGCGGTGGTCGGTGCGCAGCGGGTGCCGGAGCCGCCGTACGCGGCGGGACCGCTGGCAGCGGACGCGGGCGCCACCTCGATGATCGACACCTCGGACGGGCTGCTGGCCGATCTGGGGCACATCGCGGAGGCCTCGCAGGTGGGCATCGACCTGCGCGACGAGCTGATCGAGGTGCCGCAGCGGCTGACGGAGGTCGCTTCGGCGCTGGGAGCGGACGCCCGGCACTGGGTGCTCACCGGAGGTGAGGACCAGGCGCTGGCGGCGACGTTCCCGCCGGACCAGCCGCTGCCGGAGGGCTGGCGCGCGGTCGGCGCCGTGGTGGAGGGCAGCGGAGTCACCGTGGACGGCGCGACCTACGAGGGGTCCTCGGGGTGGGAGCACTGGCGTTGATCACCTGAACAGGTATTGCCTCGATCTGAGCCGGATTCGTCCCATATGACATGAAAAGGCCCGGTGGGAGTTCCCACCGGGCCTTTCGCCGTTCGAGTTGATTCAGCTCGACGACGCCGAAGCGGAGGTTCCGGGTGTGTCGGATTCCTCCATCAGCGGCTCGCCCGCCGTTTCCTTCATCAGCAGGATCGGAATGAGCGCCACGACCGCCGCGCCCATCAGGTAGAACGCCGGGAAGAACGAATTCCCGGTGTAGCTCACCGCCCAATCGTTGATCAGCGGCGCGGTGCCGCCGAACGCCGCCGTGGAGACGTTGTAACCGACGCTGAACGCCGCGTAACGCACCTTCGTCGGGAACATCGCGGGCAGCGTCGCGGCCAGCGGTCCGATCAACTGCAGGTGCCCGACGCCCAGCAGCGCCAACCCGAGCATGGTCGTGATCATCGTGCCCTGCGAGATCAGCATGAACGCCGGGTAGGGCAGCACGATGAAGCAGATCGCCGCCGAGATGAACAACGGTTTCCGGCCGATCCGGTCGGACAGCGCGCCCACCGGGGCGATGGCCGCCATCATCAGCGCGACCACCAGCAGCAGCGGGACGAGCACCTCGTATTCGCGACCCTCCGGAATTTCCAGGGTGTCGGTGAGGTAGCTCTCCATGTAGGTCAGAATCGTGTAGTTCGCGACGTTGATGAGCACCACGACGCCCATCAGGATCAGCAGCGGCCGCCAGTACTCGCGCACCAAGGACTTCAGCGGCGAGCGCGCCAGGTTGTCGCTCTTCTCCAGGTTCTTGAACGCCGGAGTGTCCTCCAGCTTGCTCCGCAGGTAGAGCCCGATCAGCCCGAGCGGACCGGCCAGCAGGAACGGGATTCGCCAGCCCCAGGACTCCATCGACTCCGCGGGGAGCGTGAGGATCAGAACGGTCGGCACCAGCGCGCCGAGCCCGAATCCCGCAAGGGTGCCGAATTCGAGCCAGCTGCCGTAGAAACCGCGTTTCCGGTTCGGGGCGTACTCGGCGATGTAGGTGGCCGCGCCACCGTATTCACCGCCGGTGGAGAAGCCCTGCACCATGCGGCACAACAACAGCAGGATCGGCGCGAGAAGTCCGATTGTGTCGAAGTTCGGCAGGCAGCCGAGCAAGAATGTCGATCCGGACATCAGCAGGATCGTGATCGCCAGCACCTTTTGGCGTCCGATCCGGTCCCCCAGCGGACCGAAGAACATGCTGCCCAGCGGTCGCAGCAGGAACGAGATCGCGAAGACACCGAAAGCGGACACGGTCTCCCACGGGCCGGGGAAGAACTGATGTCCCACGTAGCTCGCCACGTAGGCGTACACGCCGAAGTCGTACCACTCCGTCGTGTTCCCGATTGCCGCTGCGCCGACTGCTCGCCGGAGCAGTGATCGCTGTTCCGGGCTTATCTCTTCCGTTTCCTGTGCAGTCATGAGGGTGTGTGCCACCTCCGGGTCGTGCCGTCCACGGTGTGTGAACACGTTTGGAGTACTGAGGAACTTAGCCGAGCGGCTGCCTCCTGGCCACCAAAACGCCTACTTGTGTCCGTTTCGATAATTGTTGTCGTGGGTAAAACATCACTCCGCAGTAGGTTTGCCGCGAGGCTCGCCAGGGGGTGATCGGAGGTGGAACGCTGGTCACAGGCGGCTATGGAGATCACGATCGTTGGGCCGGGGGAATGACCCGCACGAGGGTCGATGATGACTGGCCGCAGTGTGGGGCACAACACGTTGACCCGCAGTGGCCGACGCGGCCGGGGCGCCGGGCAGTCGATCTCGGCCGCTCGCTAGAGTGCGCCACCATGGCACGTCCGTTGCACGAGGTGGTCGAGGCCGGTTGGGCCGAGGCGCTGGAACCCGTCGCCGACCGGATCGGCGCGATGGGCGACTTCCTGCGCGCCGAGGTCGCGGCCGGGCGGGAGTACCTGCCGTCGGGGGAGAACGTGCTGCGTGCGTTCCAGCAGCCGTTCCACGACGTGCGAGTGCTCATCGTCGGTCAGGACCCGTACCCGACGCCGGGGCACCCGGTGGGGCTGAGCTTCTCGGTCGCTCCAGGGGTCCAGCCGCCGCGCAGCCTGATCAACATCTTCCGGGAGTACTGCGACGACCTCGGCCACCCCAGGCCCACCAGCGGTGATCTGACGCCGTGGACGGAGAACGGGGTGCTGCTGCTCAACCGGGCGCTGACCGTGCAGCCCGGCAAGTCGGCCTCGCATCGCGGCAAGGGCTGGGAAGCGGTCACCGAGCAGGCCATCCGCGCGCTCGCCGCCCGGCAGCAGCCGATGGTGGCGATCCTGTGGGGCAACGACGCCCGCAGCACGCGGGTCATGATGCCGGGCGTGGAGTGCATCGAGTCGGTGCACCCGAGCCCGATGTCGGCGGACCGCGGCTTCTTCGGCACGCGCCCGTTCAGCCGGGCGAACCAGATCCTGCAGCGAGCAGGAGCGGAACCGGTCGACTGGAAGCTCCCCTAGTCGCTGCCGCACCCTGATCGCCGAGCGATCCAGGACTTCCTTCCACGTTCACGTTGAGTGACAGCGCGCCGCGTCGCGTCGGCTCGACGTAGTCGCGCGCCGAGTCCGGAGCCGGGCCGCGCGCGTCCCGTTCTCCGGTGCTCGTAACGCCTGTTCGAAGCGATTCGGAGCGGAGCAGGCCGACGGCTCCGCCGCGCGTTCTTCCACGTCGGCGCGGGTGCCCGAGTTGCACGCACCGTGATCATCGGGTGCTCTGGGAGCACCGGCCGAGGTCCCGGTTCGGCGGATGGATTTCGACCTCCGCCGGTCGTACATTCGAGTCTTGCGGTGGACTTGTGCTCGCCGATGGAAGAAGGCTTGTCATGGGTGCCGGCCCGGTCAGTGGAGGAGTCCTGGCGCGGTTGCGACGTGGGGTGTGGCCCGGAGCCAACCCGTTGCGGCGCCGGACCGACTTGTTCGAGCCCATCGCGCTGCTGGTGGTGCTGGTGGCGGCGGTGGTGGTCCTGATCGCGTCGTTCGTGGCGTCGCAGGCGGTGCTGCGGGATCACTTGGCGCAGGTGAACGCCGAGCACGCCGATCGCCACCAGGTGTCGGCGAAGGTGCTGGCGGAGGTGCCGGGCGAGAGCGCGGTGGTCCGTTCGATCCGGGTCGGGTGGGGAGCGCCGCCGGGCCCGCAGCACGTCGCGGTCATCGAGGTGCCGACCGGTCAGCAGCTCGCCGACGCGGTGCCGATCTGGGTCGACCCGCGGGACACTCCGGTGCCGCCGCCGCGGACCCGCTCCGAAGCGACGCAAGCCGCCGGGACCGCCGGAGCCGGGATTCTGCTCGGCTCGGGGCTGGTGCTGGGCGGGTTGTTCACGGGAGCCCGCTGGTACGTGGGCAAGCGCCGGTTGGCCGCTTGGGAGGCGGAATGGGCGCAGGTCGGCCCGCGCTGGCGCCACCACCTGCCGTGACGAACCGGTTCCGGGCGCGCAAAAACCCCGGAACGGCGAGCCGCTCCGGGGTTCGGCGCTAAAGGCCTGCGCTCAGCCGCGCACGACCTTGCCCGCCTTGAGGCAGGAGGTGCACACGTTCATGCGCTTGCGCTGGGAGAGACCGAACTTGGCGTGCACGGTCTGGATGTTCGGGTTCCACCGGCGCCTGGTCTTCCGGTGGGAGTGCGAGACCGAGTTACCGAAGCCCGGACCCTTACTGCAGACGTCGCAGACGGCAGCCACGTCAGACACCCCTTACTTTGCGTTCGACGTCCTCCCACGCCCGCGGCGGGGAAGCCTGAGTTCGGATGCGGCGATGAGTCCACGCGAGCGCTGCCCGCTTGGGGATCCCGACCGCTGAGCGGACCGGATCGCGTACCGCTGGGCTTGCTGCTCGCCAGGGGTACCCGGCGATCTCCTCCCGGCCGGAAGCCGGTGCGGACCTGCATGCCTTACGGGTGCCCTGGGTCATCGCCACCCGGGACCCGATAAGCCTACCCCACGCCCTGATCGGGCCCGTCGGCCCCTGACCCGGGGCGCCGGAAGCGCTCCGCGGCATCGTGCGAGGTCGCCCGCGCGCGGAGCCGGGCGGGGTGGTCGGCGCGGGCGCCCGGCCTCCGGTGATGATCTTCGATCCGCTGCGCCGGGCGCCGGGCGAGGACGGCTCAGGCGTCCTATCAGAAGGATCTTTCGTCAGCGGGGAAGCCGCTGAGGTTCCGCTGAGCGACCAGCAGCGAAGGTCATCCTGAAAGGACCCCTTAGGCTTCGCGGTGTGGTGGGGAGTCCGGAGGCGCTGCCGGAGTTCGGCGCGGAAGCGGCGCGGCGGTGGGCGCGGGAATCGGTGGCGGCGCTGGCGCGGGATCGCGCCGCGCTCGACCGGATCAACGTGTACCCCGTGGCGGACGGCGACACCGGGACGAACCTGCTGCACACGATGCGCGCGGCGCTGGAAGCGACCGAGCGGGTGCCGGACGGGCGGCTGGGCGAGGTGCTCGCGGCGCTCGCGGAGGGTGCGGTGTCCGGGGCGCGCGGCAATTCCGGGATGCTGCTCTCGCAGGTGCTGCGGGGGATGGCGGAGCAGCTGCGGGACGCGGCGGCGATGGACGGATCGGCGTTGCACGACGCGTTGCACCATGCGGATGTGCTCGCGACGGACGCCGTCGCGGAACCCGTCGACGGCACGATGCTGTCGGTGCTGCACGCGGCGGCAGAGGAATCGTCCGGCGCCGCCGGGCTGGGCGAGTCCGTGCGCGCGGCCGCGCTGGCCGCGATCGGCGCGCTGGAGCGCACCACCGCGCAGCTGCCCGCGCTGGCCGCGGCGGGAGTGGTGGACGCGGGCGGCCGAGGGCTGGTCGTGCTGCTCGACGCGTTGCACTCGGTGGTGCACGGAGTGCGGCTCGCGCCGGAACCGCCGACCGGCCACGTCGAACTCCCCGCCGAGCACGGCGGCTACGCCTACGAAGTGATGTACCTGCTCGCCGACGCCGAACCGGCCGGTGTGGACCGGCTGCGCTCCGTGCTGGCGGAACTCGGCGACTGCGTGTCCGTGGTCGGCGACGGCGCGGGCGGATGGGCCGTGCACGTGCATTGCGACGACATCGGTGGCGCCATCGAAGCGGGCGTGGAGACCGGCAGGCCCAGCCGCATCCGGGTGCAGCGGTTCGCCGACCAGACCGCCGCGCACCCGGTGGGGCACGCGATCCTGGCCTGCGTCGCGGGCGCCGAGCTCGCCGAGCTGTTCCGCGCGGAGGGCGCCGAGGTGTTCGAGCTGCGCCCGGCGGATCCCTCGGTGCCGGAGCTGGTCGCGGCGATCGAGCGGACTCGCGCCGCGCACGTCGTGCTGCTGCCCAACGGCGAGGCGATCACCGAACTCGCCGAGCTGGCCGCGAAGCGCGCCGTCCGGGACGGCCGCGACGTCGTCGTCGTGCCCACCGCGTCCCCGGCGCAGGGCCTGGCGGCGCTGGCCGTGCACGATCCGTCGCGCCGCAGCTCGGACGACGCGGTGGTGATGGCGGAGGCCGCCGCGGCGACCCGGCGCGGCGAACTGCGCATCGCCGAGTCGGAGGCGTTGACCTGGGCCGGTCGCTGCGTGCCCGGCGACGTGCTGGGGCTGGTGGACGGCGAGGTCGTGCTGCTGGGCCGGGATTTCCTCGCGGTGGCGCGGGATCTGGTGGATCGGATGCTCGCGGCGGGCGGCGAGCTGGTGACGGTGCTGGTGGGCGACGGCGCTCCGGAACCGGTGTCGGCGGAGCTGGTCGAGTACTTGGCGAAGCACCGCCCGGAGGTGGAGTGCGTCAGCTACCCGGCGGGCGGTTCCCCGGCGGCGCTGCTGCTGGGCGTCGAGTAGCGCGGCGGGCGCGGAATCGTCCGGCGCGGCGCGGATTCGGTGAACCGGTCCGACCGCGGCCCGCGTTCGTCCGATAACTTCGAGCCAGGTACCGGCACAGCAGGCGACACGGGCAGGGCGGGATGACCACTTCGGAGACGGGGCTCGACCGGGTGCTGGGCGCGAAGACCGGGCAGGCGCTCGAATCGTCGCTCGGACTGTCCACTGTGGGCGATCTGCTGCGGCACTACCCGCGCCGCTACGCCGAACGCGGTGAGCTCACCGCCATCGCCGGACTGGAGCTCGACGAGCACGTGACGGTGCTGGCGAAGGTCGAACGGGTCTCGAAGCGGACCATGAAATCCCGCCGCGGCACCATCGTCGAAGCTCGCATCACCGACGGGCATCGCTCGCTGACCTGCACTTTCTTCAACCAGGCGTGGCGGGAGCGGGAGCTGCTGCCCGGACGGCAGGGCATGTTCGCCGGCAAGGTCACCGCCTACCGGGGCTCGTTCCAGCTCGCCCACCCCGAGTACCAGCTGTTCGACGGCGAGGACGCGGAGCAGGCCGGTTCGGTGGCGGAGGAGTTCGCGGCGGCGCTGATCCCGGTCTACCCGTCGGCGCAAGGACTTCCGTCCTGGTCGATCTCCCGCTGCGTGCGCCAGGTGCTCGACACCTGGGACGGCGCGGACGATCCGCTGCCCGAGGTGTTGCGCACCGAACATCGGCTGCTGGGGCTGGAGACGGCGCTGCGCAAGATCCACCGGCCGCAGGACCAGAGCGAGGTCGCCGCCGCGCAGAACCGGCTCAAGTGGGACGAGGCGCTGGCGGTGCAACTGGTGCTCGCACGGCTGCGCGAGACGGCGCACGAACATCCGGCGCCGTCCTGCCCGCGCCGCGAGGACGGGCTGCTCGCGGAGTTCGACCGCAGGCTCCCGTTCCAGCTCACCGCGGGGCAGACCGAGATCGGCACCGAGATCGCCGCCGACCTGGCCACCGAGCAGCCGATGAACCGGCTGGTGCAGGGCGAGGTCGGCTCCGGCAAGACCGTCGTGGCGTTGCGCGGCATGTTGCAAGTGGTGGACGCGGGCCGTCAGGCCGCGATGCTGGCGCCGACCGAGGTGCTGGCGTCCCAGCACGCCCGGTCGCTGGCGGAGCTGCTCGGCGAGCTGGGCGCGGCGGGTCAGCTCGGCGCGGCCGAGCAGTCCACCAAGATCACCCTGCTCACCGGTTCGCTGCCCGCCGCGGCGCGCAAGAAGGCGTTGTTGGAGGCGGCCTCCGGGGAGGCGGGCATCGTCGTCGGCACCCACGCGCTGATCCAGGACAGGGTGTCGTTCGCCGACCTCGGCCTCGTCGTCGTCGACGAGCAGCACCGGTTCGGCGTGGAGCAGCGGGACGCGCTGCGGGCTCGCGGCGGGGCGGAATCCGCGCCGCACGTGCTCGTGATGACGGCGACGCCGATCCCGCGGACCGTGGCGATGACCGTGTACGGCGACCTGGAGACCTCCGCGCTGCGCGAGCTGCCCAGCGGGCGTTCGCCGATCAGCACCAGCGTGGTGCCGGTCGCGGAGAAGCCGACGTGGCTGGACCGCGCGTGGGAGCGCGTCCGGGAGGAGGTCGCCGCCGGGCACCAGGTGTACGTGGTGTGCCCGCGCATCGGCGACGACGAGCAGAACCCGCCGAAGAAGGGCGGGAAGAAGCCGCGCACCGACGACGGGGTGGAGGAACCGGAGGACGCGGGCGCGGGTTCCGACGAGCGCCGCCCGCCGCTGGCCGTGCTCGACGTGGCGGAGCGGCTGCGCCAGGGACCGCTGGCGCAGCTGCGGATCGGCGTGCTGCACGGCAGGTTGGCCGCCGACGACAAGGACGCGGTGATGCGCGGCTTCGCCGACGGGAAGCTGGACGTGCTGGTGGCCACGACCGTGGTCGAGGTCGGCGTGAACGTGCCGAACGCGACCGTGATGGTGATCATGGACGCGGACCGGTTCGGGGTGAGCCAGCTGCACCAGCTCCGCGGGCGCGTCGGACGTGGTTCGGCGCCGGGGCTGTGCCTGCTGGTGAGCGAGGCCATGGGCGGCACCTCCACCCGGGAGCGGCTGGACGCGGTGGCCTCCACGACGGACGGCTTCGAACTGGCCCGGCTCGACCTGGAGCTGCGCCGGGAAGGGGACGTGCTGGGCGCGGCCCAGTCCGGGCGCCGGTCGGGGCTGAAGATGTTGTCGCTGCTGCGCGACGAGGACGTCATCGCCGAAGCGCGGGACGAGGCGCAGCGCTACGTCGCCGACGATCCGCAGCTGCGGCAGCACCCGGGCCTGGCGCGCATGGTCGCGGAGGTCGTCGACGAGGACCGCGCGGGCTACTTGGAGAAGAGCTGACGCCCGGACTTGCGTAACCGGGCGGGGGGCGGGCGCGTTTCCGTGGCGGGGAACGCGCCGGAGGTGAACACCGCCCTCCGTGCGGCGGTGGGATCTCCGTCCCGATCATTCCGGAAACGGAAGAATCGTGGATTTTCTTTCCGCAAGGTCTTGTGCGGGGTCGTCGTAATCGCAGGTCAACATCACCGAATGATGTGGGTCACCCACTGATCCTCTCGGCAGGCGGAATTTTCGCGGTACGGTTTCGCCGACCGTCCGACACCTGTCCAGGAGGTAGCCGGCATGTTTCGCAAGGTCCTCGTCGCCAACCGTGGCGAAATCGCGATTCGAGCCTTCCGCGCGGGCTATGAGCTCGGCGCGGGCACCGTCGCGGTGTTCCCGCACGAAGACCGCAACTCGTTGCACCGCTTGAAGGCCGACGAGTCCTACGAGATCGGCGAGCCCGGACATCCCGTCCGCGCCTACCTGTCGGTCGACGAGATCATCAAAGCGGCGCAGACCGCGGGCGCCGACGCGATCTACCCGGGTTACGGCTTCCTGTCGGAGAACCCGGACCTGGCCAAGGCGTGCCACGACGCGGGCATCACCTTCGTCGGACCGAGCCACGACATCCTCGAGATGACGGGGAACAAGGCCACCGCCGTCGCCGCCGCCCGCGAGGCGGGCGTGCCGGTGCTGGACTCCTCAGCCCCCTCCGCGGACATCGACGAGCTCATGTCCGTCGGCGAATCCCTCCAGTTCCCCGTGTTCGTCAAGGCCGTCGCCGGTGGCGGTGGTCGCGGCATGCGCCGCGTCGCCGAGTTCGGCGCGCTGCGCGAAGCCCTCGAAGCCGCCATGCGCGAAGCGGAGTCCGCCTTCGGCGACCCGACGGTGATCCTCGAGCAGGCCGTGGTGAACCCGCGGCACATCGAGGTGCAGATCCTCGCCGACCAGGCCGGCAACGTGATCCACCTCTACGAGCGGGACTGCTCGGTGCAGCGTCGGCACCAGAAGGTCATCGAGATCGCGCCCGCCCCGAACCTGGACCCGGAGCTGCGCGAACGCATCTGCGCCGACGCGGTCGCCTTCGCCCGCAAGATCGGCTACGTCAACGCGGGCACCGTCGAGTTCCTCGTCGACGAGCAGGGCAGGCACGTGTTCATCGAGATGAACCCGCGCATCCAGGTCGAGCACACCGTCACCGAAGAGGTCACCGACGCCGACCTCGTGCAGTCGCAGCTGCGCATCGCCGCCGGTGAGACGCTCGCCGACCTCGGCATGACGCAGGACGAGGTGCGGCTGCGCGGCGCCGCGCTGCAGTGCCGCATCACCACCGAGGACCCCACCAACGGGTTCCGCCCGGACACCGGCATGATCAGCGCCTACCGCTCGCCGGGCGGCGCCGGAATCCGGCTCGACGGCGGCACCGCGTTCGCCGGGACCAGCATCAGCGCGCACTTCGACTCGATGCTGGTGAAGCTGTCCTGCCGCGGGCGGAACTTCCCGACCGCCGTGGCCCGCGCCCGGCGCGCCCTCGCCGAGTTCCGGATCCGCGGCGTCGCGACGAACATCCCGTTCCTGCAGGCGGTGCTGGACAACGACGACTTCGCCGAGGGGCGCGTGACGACCTCGTTCATCGAGGAACGTCCGCACCTGCTCACGGCGCGCCACTCCGCGGACCGCGGCACCCGGCTGCTGAACTACCTGGCCGACGTCACCGTGAACCAGCCCAACGGGTCGCGGCCGACCGTTCCGGACCCGGTGTTCAAACTGCCCGACATCGACCTGACGGCACCGCCGCGGCAGGGGTCCAAGCAGCGGCTCACCGAGCTCGGCCCGGAGGGCTTCGCGCGCTGGATGCGGGAATCCGACGCCGTAGGCGTCACCGACACGACCTTCCGCGACGCCCACCAGTCGCTGCTGGCGACCCGGGTGCGCAGCAAGGACCTGCTGGCCGTGGCGCCGCACGTGGCGCGGATGACGCCGGAGCTGCTGTCGCTGGAGTGCTGGGGCGGCGCCACCTACGACGTGGCGCTGCGGTTCCTGGCGGAGGACCCGTGGGAGCGGCTGGCGAAGCTGCGCGAGGCGGTGCCCAACATCTGCCTGCAGATGCTGCTGCGCGGGCGCAACACCGTCGGCTACACGCCGTACCCCACCGAGGTGACCGAGCACTTCGTGCAGGAGGCCACCGACACCGGCATCGACATCTTCCGGATCTTCGACGCGCTCAACGACATCGAGCAGATGCGCCCGGCGATCCGGGCCGTGCGCGACACCGGGAAGTCCGTGGCCGAGGTGGCGCTGTGTTACACCGGCGACCTGCTGGACCCGGCCGAGAAGATCTACACGCTGGACTACTACCTGCGGCTGGCCGAGCAGATCGTCGACGCGGGCGCGCACGTGCTGGCGATCAAGGACATGGCCGGGTTGCTGCGCGCTCCGGCCGCGGCGGAGCTGGTCACCGCGCTGCGCAGGGAGTTCGACCTGCCGGTGCACCTGCACACCCACGACACGCCGGGCGGGCAGCTGGCGACCTACCTGGCCGCCGTGCAGTCCGGGGTGGACGCCGTCGACGGGGCTTCGGCCTCGCTGGCGGGCACCACCTCGCAGCCCGCGCTGTCCTCGGTGGTCGCCGCCACCGACCACACCGACCGCGCCACCGGGCTGGACCTGCGCGCGGTGTGCGACCTGGAGCCGTACTGGGAGTCGGTGCGCAAGATTTACCTGCCCTTCGAGGCGGGCCTGGCCGCGCCGACGGGGCGGGTGTACCGGCACGAGATCCCCGGCGGTCAGCTGTCGAACCTGCGCACCCAGGCCGTCGCGCTCGGCCTCGGCGACAAGTTCGAAGAGATCGAGGCCATGTACGAGGCCGCGGACCGCATCCTCGGCAGGCTGGTGAAGGTCACGCCGTCCTCCAAGGTCGTCGGTGACCTGGCGCTGCACCTGGTCGGGGCCGGGGTCGACCCCGCCGACTTCGAGGCGGAGCCGCGCCGGTTCGACATCCCCGACTCGGTCATCGGCTTCCTGCAGGGCGAGCTGGGCGAACCGCCGGCGGGCTGGCCGGAGCCGTTCCGCACCCGGGCGCTGGAAGGGCGCACGGGGGAGCGCGCGCTGGCCGAGCTCACCGCGGAGGACCGCACCGGGCTCGTGGAGGACCGGCGCGCCACCCTCAACCGGCTGCTGTTCGCCAAGCCGACCAAGGAGTTCACCGAGCACCGCGAGGCCTACGGGGACACCTCGCTGCTGCGCAGCAAGGACTTCTTCTACGGGCTGCGCCCCGGCGAGGAGTACTCCGTGGACCTCGACCAGGGCGTGCGGCTGCTCATCGGCCTGGAGGCGATCAGCGAGGCCGACGAGCGCGGCATGCGCACGGTGATGGCGATCCTGAACGGGCAGCTGCGCCCCATCCAGGTGCGGGACCGCTCGGTGGCCACGGACCTGCCGGTGGCGGAGAAGGCGGACCGCGGCAGCCCCGGCCACGTGCCCTCGCCGTTCGCGGGTGTCGTCACGCTCGCGGTGGCCGAGGGCGACGAGGTGAGCTCCGGGCAGACCGTCGCGACCATCGAGGCGATGAAGATGGAGGCCGCGATCACCGCTCCGCAGGCGGGCCGGGTCAAGCGGCTGGCCATCGGCAAGGTGCAGCAGGTGGAAGGCGGCGACCTGATCATCGAGATCGGCTGACGGTCTTCCAGCGCTGGTGGCGCAGGTGCTCCGGGCACCTGCGCCACCGGTGTTCCCGGGGTCGTGACCGGCGACCGGGGCGTGTTGCGCGATCGTGCAGGTACCGTTTGCATCGTTGCGGTCTCCGCGAGGCGGGCGGGGACCGCGTGCCCGGTGAGACTCGCCGCCGGGCGCGAAGCGACGGAGGAAACCGTGGTGGAGCTGCCCCGAGGTGCCGACATCAGCAAGTCGAGCGCGTCCCGGATCTACGACTACGGCCTCGGCGGCTCGCACAACTTCGCGGTCGACCGCAGGGTCCTCGACGAGATCAAGAAGATCTACCCGGCGACGCCGCAGCCCGCGCGGGACAACCGCGCCTTCCTCGGCCGCGCCGTGCGGTACTGCCTGCAGGCCGGGATCCGGCAGTTCCTCGACCTCGGTTCCGGCATGCCGACCGTCGGCAACGTGCACGAGATCGCGCAGCGCGACGCCCCGGAGGCGCGCGTGGTCTACGTGGACATCGACTCCGTCGCCGTCGCCTACAGCCGATCGCTGCTCGAAGGGAACTCGAACACGCGCGTGCTGCACGCCGACATGCGCGAACCGGAGTCGATCCTCGCCGACCCCGACGCGCTGGAGCTGCTCGACTTCGACGAGCCGGTCGCGGTGCTGATGGTGGCCATGACGCACTACCTCACCAAGGAGGACGACCCGGCCGCCGCGCTCGCCGCGTACCGCGAGGTGATGCGGCCCGGCTCGTTCCTGGTGTTCTCGCACATGACGGCCGACGACTACCCCGAGGTGCACCGCACGGCGGAGGCGTTCAACGCGGGCAGCTCGGAGCAGCTGGTGCTGCGGTCCCGCGAAGAGATCACCGGGCTGCTGGCCGACTTCGACTTCGTCGAGCCCGGCCTGGTGTACCCGGCGCAGTGGCGCCCGGACGGCCCACCGGCGGCGGGCCACGACCCGTCCCGCGCCGCCTGCTACGCCGCCGTAGCGACCCCGCGCAGCTGACCCCGGCCAGGTTCGGCGGAGGCGGCACGGCGCGGTTCTCGTGACGGACCTCTCCCATCGTGCTCGAACCCGCTCGGAACGATGGCGGACCGTGCGCGATCACGTGCCCGACGTGGTTCCGGTGGTGAATGCGTTGCAGCGCAAGGTGAATTCGATCTCGGGTGATCGGAAACCCCAGGACGAAAGGGGTTTATGCGTCCGATGAGATGAAAGTGTTGGTGCTGAGCGCAATTCCAGGACCGCAGTGTGTTCGAACCCCTGTGCCTGTGGCACTGTGGAGTGAACTGCGAAGGCAGGAAGGACGTGAAGCCCATGCGCAACGTGAACAAGCGTCTCGGCAGAGTGGCCACCGTGGCCGCCCTGGTCGCCGGGGGTGCGCTCACCGGTGCCGCCGCCTACGCGGACGCCGGCGACGTGACGCCGTGCCAGGCGACGGCGAAGGCCTGCGTGGACCTGTCGTCCAAGCAGGCCTGGCTGCAGGAGAACGGCACGGGCTTCTACGGCCCGGTACCGCTGACCTCCGGCAAGGTCGGCGCGGAAACACCGGTCGGGACGCACCAGGTGCTCTGGAAGGACGCCGACCACCGCAGCACCGAGTTCAACAACGCGCCCATGCCGAACTCGGTGTTCTTCACCAAGACCGGGGTCGCCTTCCACGAAGGCAGCCTCGAACAGGAGTCCAACGGCTGCATCCACCTGTCGACGACCGCGTCGAAGAAGTTCTTCGACTCGCTCAACCCCGGCGACGAGGTCCAGGTCGTCCAGTAGCGGCGTCGTCCGGCGCGGACGATTCCCCGGGGGCTCCGCCGGGAGGTCACCGACCGGCATCCGAGAACCTACGAGCAGGGGCGGTACCCGAGGGTGCCGCCCCTGCTCGCGTGCGCACCCGTGCCCGCGACGCCCGCGGCCGGTGCGAAGATGTCCCGGTGACGCGGATCGTGGCAGGCAGTGCGGGAGGCCGTCGGATCGAGGTCCCGCCGCGCGGGACCCGCCCCACCTCGGACCGGGTCCGGGAAGCCGTGTTCAGCGCCCTCGAAGCGGCCGTCGACCTCGACGGCGCTCGGGTGCTCGACCTCTACGGCGGCTCCGGCGCGCTCGGTCTCGAAGCGCTCTCCCGCGGGGCCGGGCACGCCACCTTCGTCGAGGCCGACCGGCGGGCCGCGCAGATCATCCGCCGCAACGCCGGCACCCTCGGATTCCGCGACGTCGCCGTCGAACAGGCCAAGGCCGAGACCGCACTCGCGACCCCGCCCGCCGAGCCCTACGACCTGGTGCTCGCCGACCCGCCCTACGACCTCGACCCCGCCCGGCTGGCCCAGGTCCTGGCCGCGCTGGCCACCGGCGGCTGGACCGCGCCCGGCGGACTCGTCGTCCTGGAGCAGTCGACCCGCACCGGCGACCCGGCGTGGCCCGCCCCGCTCATCCCGGACCGCACCCGCCGCTACGGCGACACCGCCGTGCACTGGGCCCACCTCGAAGAAGACCCCGAACCCGCCGACTAGCCGAGCCGCGCTCGCATGACACCTGTCATGCGGGAGGCGACATGGATGCCACACGGGTCGATGACGTTGTCGACTACTCGGCGTGCACCGGTCGGACGAGCATGGGAGCCACCCCCGCAGCGGATCGCCCGCTCGATGGCGAAGCGGTGGCTTCCGCACGTACCGAAAGGACTGACCCGTGTCGAATCTGCTGGTGGACATGGTCCGGATCACGCTCGCTCCGACGCTCAAGCGCGAGGCTCTCGCCCAGTCGGTCAACGTCGTGGTCATCGCGCCGCTGCTGTTCTTCGTCACCGACAACCCGGTCGTGCAGTACGGGCTGCTGGCGGTGATCCTGACCTGGGCGATCGTGCGCGTGGCACTGGTCGCGGCGCGCTCGAAGCAGCGCGAGGACGCCCACTGACCGCCCGTTCGGGAACGACCCCGCCCGCCGCCGTCGATCGGCAGGCGGGCGCGCTCACGCGGGGGAGACGATCTGCGCTCCCGCCTCGTCGATCAGCTGCGCCGAGGCCCGCAGGTAGTCGTCGAGCTCGTCGCTCCACCCGACGTAGGCGGCGAAGTCGTGCACGTGGCCGAGCACGCCGAGCACGGCCACCGGTCCGGCCGTGGCGGGCAACTCCCTGCCGTATCCGGTGATGAGCGCCTCGTGGGCCTGCCGGTACGACGTGCCGGTGTGCAGGCCGATGCTCGGTTCGGTACCGGCGCAGAGTTCGAACAACGACGCCAGGAACCACTCCAGGTCCCAGCTGCGGTCGCCCGTCACGCAGTCGGCCCCGATGCGCAGCGTGCAGCGGGAGTCGCCGCTGACCACCACCGCTCGCGGGGTGGCGCTGCCGTGCAGCAGAACTTCGCCGCTCCCGTCCGAGGGCGGTTCCGCGGCCCAGGAGCGCAGCCGCTCGCACCGGCGCCGCCCGAGCACCGCCTGCATCCGCGCGTGCAAGCGCGCCGGCGCGAACTGCGGCGAAGTTCCGTGCAGCAGGCGGATCACGGCGGGCGAAGGCCAGGCGCGCGCGGCCGCAGGGACCGGAGCGTCGTGGGCCGTGCGCAGCAGTGCCCCCGCTCGTTCCACCGCGTCGAGGACCCCGTCTCCGGTGCCGTCCAGGAACGCCTGGGCCAGCGAGGTGGAGCCGGGAGCACGGTAGGACAACGCGCTACCGTCCTGCCGCGCCACCGCGAGGCCCGGCAGCGCTCGCCACGAGTCCAGCGATGAGAGTCGCGGCGCGGGCCGGGGCGGTGCGGCACTGCCCGCGCGCAACGACCAGGTGAACCACCCGTCCTCGGCGTGGTGCACGGTGGTGTGCTGCAGGCCGGTCCGCCATTGGCGCACCGGTTCGTCCCGCAGCGGTGGGTCTTTCGGCACGTCGGCCACCTCCGGCGACGGCGGCCGGGCGGCGAGGAATCCCGGCCGTCGAGTTCTCCAAGTCCTGTCGCGCGCCGAGCCGGGAACACCCGTGCTTCAACGCAGCAGTCCGGCCACGCGGTCGCGGTTGCGAGTGATGGCGAGCGCCGCCTGCAGCAGCACGTGCGCGGTCGCACCGACTTTGCCCATCAGTGCGGCCTGCACTTGGGCGCGGCACAGCACCTTCACGGCGGTGAGCAGCACGAGGTCGTCGAGGTCCGCGACCTCGGCCCCGGCGTCGGCGTACGCCGCGAGCATCGTCGCGACGCACTCCCACGCCCGGTTCATCCCCTCGGACAGAGCGCGGCCGATGTCCGCGGCGGTCGGGCCCGCGGTGGCCAGCCGGTCCTGCACCGAGACCGCGATCAGGGCCCCCACCGCCCCGGCCAGGTCCTCGATCGGATCTCCGGCCCCGCCGAGCTCCCAGTCGATGAACAGAACCGATCCGTCCCGCCGCAGCCGGATGTTGTCCGGCTTGCAGTCCCCGTGGACCAGAGTCCGGGCCTTCGGCGGACGAGCGGCGGCGGTTTCCAGCAGGTCTCGCGCATCGCGGTGCTCGTCGAGGACGCGGAGCACCTGGACCGTGCCGATCGGCATCGCGGCGTGCTGCTCGGGGGTGAGCGGGAAGAACCGCGGCCGTTCCGGCCGAGCATCGGGGAGCCGGACCGGCGCCCGGTGGCCGTGCATCGCGGCGAGCGCTCGCCCCACACCGGTCAGCGGCGGCGCCTCCCACCGCCGCAGCAGCCGGTCGTGCAGGCTTTCGGCGGTGGGATCGCAGGCGGTGACGAGCATCGCCGAGTCGGCGCGCAACGACCGGTCCGCGATCGGCCGGTTGTCGACGCGGACATCGGCGGCGCACCGGGCCACGGTCGCCTCGTGCTCCAGCGGTGTCGACGGGCGGGCGACCTTGAGCACGTAGCGCGACCCGTCGCGTTCGGTGAGGCGGACCCGGTCGTGGTGGGGGATGCGCTCGGCCGTGTCCCAAGCCGTGTCCCACGGGCACGAGTCGTGGGCGGGCGCGTGGCCGGTCATTTCCGGGCGTCCCAGCGGAAGAACCGGCGCGCGGCGTAAGAGAAGATCACCAGCCAGATCAGCACGGCACCGGCGCCGATCGCGAACCACGTCCCGGCGGGCAGTTGCACGCCGAGTTGCGGGCCGCCCCATGCCTTGAAGATCATGTCCACATTGGACACAAGGGGGCCGACGAGTGCGATCCGGCCCAGCAGCGGATCGTTGACCGCCGTGATCAGCGCGGCACCACCGAGCGCCACTCCCAGCAGCGGCATCATCGTGAACTGCGCCCGCTCCGGTGTCGCGGTGACTGCGCTGGTCACCGTGCCCGCCACGGTCGCCACGACGATTCCGCTGACCAGGGCCACCACCAGCACTCCGGGTTGACGCGGCATCGGGGCCCCCATCGCGAGGATCCCGCCGAAGTAGATCAGCGACTGCACCAGGCCGGCGACGACGGCGGGGGACAGCAGCCCGATCAGCAGCCCCGCGTCCGGGATGCCGCTGGTGCGGAACCGCTTGAGCGCCAGCGTCTGGCGCCGCGCGGTCAGCGTGCTCGTCGAGATGAAGTACACCGTGATGCACAGGATCGCCACGCAGTTGCGCGCCGCGATGGCGGCCCACGCCTCGGGGGTCTGCGGCTTCTCCACCACGCCCGCCATGAAGACCAGCACGGCTGGCAGCAGCAGCACCAGCGCCACCATGGTGCGCTGTCGAACCAGCAATGCCAGCTCCGACAGAGCCAGGCCGATCGTCGGTTTGATTCCGCGCATCAGTTCCGCGCTCCTTCGGCTCGCACAGCGGTGTCGCCGAACGCGGAGTCGTTCCGCGGCACGGCCATGAACACTTCCGACAAGCTCGCCGGGCTCGCCCGGAGCTCGTCGAGGTAGACGTCGTGCTGCCTGGCCCAGTCGAGCAACCGGGTCAGGTCCCGCTGCAACTGCCGGGTTTCCAGGCTCAGGAAGACCTGGGCTCCTTCGGTGGTGAGGGTGAGCTCACCGAGGACCTCGCGGTCGAGACCGCCGAGCACGTGACCGGGCAGCGACGTGGACACCGCGCTGATCCTCGCGGGCACGGTGGCCAAGACCTCCGACATGGTGCCGGCGACCGCGACGCGCCCGGAGTTCATGATCGCTACCCGGTCCGCCAGGGCTTCGGCCTCCTCCAGGTAGTGCGTCGTGAGCAGGATCGTCGCGCCGTCGTCCCGGATTCGCTGCACGACCTGCCACAGCTGGTCGCGCGACTGCGGATCCAGGCCGGTGGTGGGTTCGTCGAGGACGACGAACTCCGGCGATCCCCACACCGACATCGCGAAGTCGAGCCGGCGCTTCTCCCCGCCGGACAGCGAGGAGACGGGGACGTCGCGGCGTTCGACCAGGTGCACGAGATCCAACAGGCGGCTCGGGTCATCGTCCCGCGGGCTCAGCCGTTGCCACAGCTCCAGCATCTGCACGACGGTCATCTCGTCGATCAGCCCGGATTCCTGGAGCATGATCCCGGTGCGCGCCTGAACCTCGAACCGTTCCTGGAACGGCGAGTGGCCGAGCACCTCGACCGAACCCGAAGTGGGTTTGCGGAACCCTTCGAGCACTTCCAGCGTCGTGGTCTTACCTGCACCGTTGGTACCGAGCAGCGCGAACACCTCACCGCGCCGGATGGAGAAGCTCACGCCTTCGACGGCGACGAATTCGCCGTAGCGGTAGACCAGATCGCGCACGGATACCGTCGCGTCTTCCCGGTGGTGCGGAATGGCGCCGCGGGCCGCGGTGCCGTTGCTCATCGTCATGAAGGACATGGTGCTGCACGGCGCGTTTTTTGGGCAGAGGCGGAAGTAATGGAGTCTTATGACACTCGCGCCGCGACGTTGATGACGGATGTCAGTGTTGTTCCGTTACATCCGTTACTAGTGATCGTTTTTTTCGGAGGTCAGGATTGGTCGGCAACGGCGTCCGGTTCTGAGGGGTCAGGACGGTCGGCGGAAATAAATCCTGGGGGTGCCTAGCACGTGGATTTGCATGTAGAAGAGGCGACGGGCCGAAGAATAAGCGATGCGGTGGATGCTGCATCCGCGGGTGTTCCGGAAGCGGAATTGATCGGAGAGGTGGTCGGCCAGGCCGACCTGCTCGCTCCGATGGTGCTGCGGACGGCCGCGACGTTGCGGCTCGTGGACCTGGTCGAATCAGGCGCGGACACCGCACTGGACCTCGCCGGACGGCTCGATGCGGACGTCTACCGCGTGGACGTGCTGGTGGCGAACCTGGTCGACCTGGGAGTGCTGGTGCGCAGCGGGGATCGGCTCGCTGTGACCGGCAAGGGCGCCTTGCTCGGGTCGGAGCATCCGGCGCGGCTGCGCAGCCTGCTGGATTCCGACGGCTGCGCGGGGCGGGCCGACCTGGCCGCCACCTGGCTGAAGGACAGCGTGCTGCGCGGGGTGCCCGCGTACGAGCTGGCCTACGGGCGGGGGTACTGGGCGGACGTGGACGCGCGGCCCGAGCTCGCCGAACACCTGCAGTCCCTGCGCGTGCGGTCCGGGGTCTTCGACGAAGACCTGATCGTGGAGTCGCCGGACTGGGCCGCGGCCGACTCGGTGGTGGACGTCGGCGGCGGCGACGGGGGCCTGCTGTCCCGCTTGCTGCGGCGGCATCCGCACTTGAGCGGCAGCGTCGTCGACTTGCCTCCGTTCGCCGAGCACGCGGCGCGGCTGTTCGAGGAGCACGGGCTCGGTGACCGGGCCCGCGCGATCGGCGGGAGCTTCTTCGACCCGCTGCCGGCAGGGGCCGACGTGTACTTGCTGTCGAGCATTCTCTACGACTGGGACGACGACGCTGCGGTGCGCTTGTTGCGCAATTGCGCTAGCGCGGCCGGGTCATCGGGTTCGATCCTGGTGTGCGAGATAACCCTGGACGGGTGGGGTGAATTCCCGGACAACGGGACCAAACTCCGGATGGCTGCCATGGTGCCCGGCCGGGAACGGAGTCTCGCGCGATTGTCCGAACTCGCGAACGCCGCGGGTCTGACGTTGTCCGGGCAGCGCGGTCCGACGCGCTATCGCAGTTATCAGCGATTCCAGGTTTCTTGAGATCTTGCGTTCTGATCGGATGCGCCCATTTTGTGCGCGTCTTGAGAACGCTATTCACTTCAGCGCGTCCAGAACGCCGCTGAGGGCTTCGGCCGACTCGGCAAAGTCGACCGAAGCAGTGCAGTGAAACAAATAAGATCCGTACAGATGGGATGGTACGTCATGAATGCTTCTGAGGCAATCTTCGGCGACGTTTTCGAGGCCGTCAGCACCGACGCGGCGGCGCTGAGCGCCACCGAGCACTCGGTGTCGGTGGAGAACGCGGACACCCCCACCTCGGCGCCCTGCGTGATCACGGTCGCCGGCGGCTGCTGATGCCGCGCTGTCTCGCACCCGCCCCCGCGCGGGCGGGTGCGAGACAGCACTCCCCACGCGAGTCCGGGGCTGGAGACTAAGGAGCGCCAGCGGTGATGCGCACCGACGAGGTCGGCTCGGCCTTGAACGACGAGGTCCGGCGGTGGGCCGAGCAGGTCCGCGCTCACGTGTCCCGGACCGGGGCCGCAGGGCTGCGGCGCGAATCCGACGGCGCCGTCGTGAACGCTGCGGACGGCACTTCGGTCGCGGTGGTCCGGAGCTGGCTCTACCACGACGTCCACCTGACCGGGAACGCTCCGGAGACCACCACTGCCGACGAACGCGTCCTCGGACGACTCGTCGCCGCGGTGGACGGGTCGTATCCGAGCACCGGATGGCACCCGATCGGACCGCCGCAGGGCGGAAACCGGCAGATTCGACGGCACGGGGTGCGACTGCTGGTCCCGGTATCGAGCGCGACCCCTGGTCCGGAGCCGGGAACGCTGACCGTCGCACTGCCCCGATCGCAGCGGGCCCCGCTGGTCGGATGGTTCGGAGTGGTGAGCGCCTGGGGAGAGCCCGCCCGGCTGGAGAACCGGATCTACTTGCACCTGGCAGACGTCGGAGACGGGTGCGCCGAGGTGCTCGAGGCCCTCGACGCGCTGCGCGAAGTCCGGTGGCGCGCGAAGTTCTGCACCTCGACCGGGGCGGGCGACCGCCCGGACAACGTGGTGATCTACCTGGCCGCGGCGCGGCGTGCCGATGTGCTGGCGGCGTTGATGCGGGCGCGTCCCGCGCTGGCCGACCCCGTGCCGGGCTTCGCGTTCCGCTGCGGCACCGGCATCGCGAGCGCCCACGGCGCGCTCGCCGGCGGGGAGCACAGCTTCGGGGTCGAGGTGGCCCACCTGTTCGCCACGTTCCTGGTCGAGGCAGGCCGAGAGGGGCGACCGGTGCGCGCCGAACGGCTCGTCGAACAGCTACGCCCGCACGTTCTGGAGGAACCCGCATGACGTCGCCCGCCGCGGTGCGCTTCACCGACGCGCCGCACCCCCCGGAGCATGCGAGGTCGCTGCTGGCGGAGTTGTCGACCGAGCATCCGCCCGATCCCGGCGTCGTCGAGCTGCTGGTGTCCGCGGCTCCGTCGATCGCGCGCGGCCCCGGCGAGCACGCCCGGCTCGATCGGCCGCCGGACGAACTCGTGGAGCGGGCACGCCGATTCCTCGCCGAGGAGTCCGTGCGCGAAGTCGTCCCGGACGCGGCCGTCGCGGTCGAAGCGGACGACACCGGGCCGGTTCCCGCCGCAGCCGTGGGTTTCACCTCGATCTTCGTGCTCGGTTCGGCTGAAGGCGTCGTCGTGCAGGTGCAGCGGCCCGGACCGCGCTGGCAGCAGGACGCCGTCGCCCACCGCCTCGTCGCCGACGCGTTGCTGCTGTCCACCGCTTTCACCGCTGGGAGCAAGGTCGCCGCACCCGCGTTGCGCGAGCTGACGGACCGGCTGGCCCGAGGTACGCCGGTGCGCCCGCCGGTGGTCGCTTACCACCTGCTGGATCGCGTGCGGGCCGCTGTACGCGGGGGAGTCGAACCGGTGCGGATGGCAGCGCACCTGTCCACGGCGGCGGCGTTGCTCGACGGCGGACAGCGGAGGTGGACGTGACCGCGACGTTTCCCGAAATCGAACTCCCCCGCGGAAACCTGCTGCTCATCGGAACCGGTTCGATCATGGTGTCGGTGCTCCCGGCCTGGGTGATGGTCCTGCGGGACCGCTACGGCTGGAACATCACTGGGTGCGTGACCCGGACCGCGGCGGAGCTGGTGCGGCCGGCCGCGCTGGCCGCGGCGTGCGGGCGCCCCGTCATCGGCCCCGGTTGGGATGCCGGAACCGGCGAGGTCGTCCACCGGTGGGCGGCGGAGTGGGCGGACCTGGTGCTGGCGGCACCGGCGACGAACAACTTCCTCGCGAAGTGCGCGCACGGCTTCAGCGACGACGTCGCGAGCGCCACCGTCGCGTTCACCGAGGCACCGGTGGTGCTGGCGCCTGCGTTGGGGCGGCGCCTGCTGAGCGCACCGGCGACCGAGCGGAACCTGGCGCTGCTGGCGGGCGACGGTCGCGCGTTGGTACCGACCACCACCGGCCGAGCGGCGTTCAACGGCGCGGCCGAGCCGGGGATGATGCCTGATCTGCCCGCCGTGCTCGACGTCGTGGCGAAGGCGGTGCGCTCGAATGCCGCGTGACCCTGGAGCTCTCGTCGACGTCGAAGACCGGCACCGGTGGCTGGAGGACCTCGGTGACGAGCGCACCACTCGGTGGCTGGACGAGCAGCGGCGGCACCTGACGGGCTGGACCGACGCCCGCCGAGATCGGATCGACGCGGTGCGGAGGCGGCTGCAGGCGTCGCTCGGCACCGGCGCGCAGCGAATCCCGGTGCTGCGAGGAGCGCGGAAGTTCATCGCCGCGGCCGACGGCGCCGACCCGGTGCTGAAGGTGATCGAGGACGGCCGCGCGCGGGTGGTGTGGTCGGGTGCGGGCGCCGGGCGGCCGGACGCGCTGCTCGGTGCGTGGAACGTGAGCCACGAGGGCACCCGGATCGCGGTGTGCACCTCGAATCCGGGCGAGGAGCGGACGGTGCTGGACGTGGTCGACGTGGCGACCGGCGCCCTGCTGGACGGCCCCGTCCAGCGGGTGCACCCGGGATCCGCGGTGTGGCTGCCCGGCGGCGAGGAGTTCGCCTACGTGGTCTCCGCCGAGTCCGGCGAGCGTTGCCGGCGTGCGGTGCACCGGCACCGGGTGGGCGCGCCCGCGAACGAAGACGTCCTCCTGCTGGATGCGGGCGAGTGGGCCACCGCAGTGTTCGACCTGCAACTCGCGCCGGGCAGCGACCGGCTCGTGGTGCACGTCGGCGACGGACCTGGTTCGGCGCAATCGATGTGGCTGGTCGACCTCGTGGCGTCGAGTGCGGCGGTTCTCGTCTCCGACGAGACGGCTTCCGGGCGCTACCGGGGCCGGGTTGAGGCGGACGGCCACCTGTACATCATGACCACTGTGGACGCTCCGTTCGGTCGGATCGTGCGGGTGGACCCGGCGAGCCCGGCGCGGGAGAACTGGGACGTGGTCGTCCCCGAGCATCCGGGGAAGGCGTTGCGGCACTTCTGCTTCCTGCCGGGAGATGCCCCGCGCTTGGCGGTGCTGGCGCAGGACCGCGCGCGGTCCGAACTGCGCGTGCACCCCGCGGACGGGACGGGCGAACCGGTGGAGGTGGCACTGCCGGGCGTCGGGACCGTCACCGAACTGGCGTCGGTGCCGGAGCGGCCTGACGTGCTGGCGTTCACCTGGACGAGCTTCAGCACCCCGCCGTCGGTGCGGGTCGCCGACCTCGCGACCGGGGCCCACCCGGCTGCGGGGGAGGCGCAGGATCGCGCGGAACCGACGGTGCGGCAGGTCCACGTGCGCTCTGCGGACGGGACCGCGGTGCCCATGTTCGTGCTGGGAGACACCTCCGGCGGGCCGAAACCCGCGTTGCTGACCGGATACGGCGGATTCGGCGTGAACCAGGTGCCGTCCTATTCCGCCGCCGCGTTGGAATGGGTGCGGGCCGGGGGGATCTGGGCGAAGGTCTTGGCGCGCGGCGGCGCGGAGCTGGGTGCCCGGTGGCACCACGACGGGCGCCGTGAGCACAAGCGGCGCACCTTCGACGACTTCGAGGCCGCGGCCGAGCACTTGATCGGAGAAGGCTGGACCACGCCGTCCCGGCTCGCCGCTACCGGGACCTCCAACGGCGGCCTGACCGTCGCGGCGGCCGTCACTCGACGCCCGGACCTGTTCGCCGCGGCCAGCTGCTGGTCCCCGCTGTGCGACATGGTGCGCTACGACCGGTTCGGTGCCGCTGCGCTGTGGATCGACGAATACGGCTCGCCCGAGGTCGCCGAAGAGCTCGGCTGGCTCGCCGCCTACTCGCCGTACCACCGGGTCGAGGACGGGTGCCGGTACCCGGACGTGCTGCTGCTGGCCTCGGCCGGTGACGTCCGGGTCGACGCGTGTCACGCCCGGAAGATGTGCGCGCGGTTGCAGGAGGCTTCTCCTGTAACGCGGACGATGCTGGTGCACGACTCCGCCGCGGGCCACGAGAGCACTCCGGTGGCGGATCTGGTCCGGGCGGCGAGCGTGGATCTGGTCTTCCTCGCGGAGAAGACGGGGTTGCGGATCGGGGACGGCTGATCAGGGACGAGAAGTCTCTTTCCGGGGTGGCGTTCGGAGTGCGGATCGGATAAGGGCGAAACGTTTTCGGCGGTGGTATCGGTGCATGGTTTCGACATTGCGAAAAGCGCAACTTTTCCGGTATGTCCGTGCTAGTCTCGGTCAGTGGCAGAATTTCGGACCCCGCTCGATCCGCCGCATCCGGTGGATCGGAGCACCTTGCGCTGGATCGAGGGCTATGCTGCTCTGACTCAATCAGCGCTGGCGCTCATCGCGGGATTTCTGCCGCTGCAACAACTTCTCGGCGAGCGGCAATGGAGTGGGGGAGATACCGCCAAAACCCTCCTCCTGGTGGTGTCCACCGGATGTTCGCTGTGGTTGTTGGGGCGTTCTTTGTTCCCGGGAAAGCATCCGCGCCGTGCGCACATCCGGGTGATCGGTACGGTCGCGGCACTGATCTTCTGGGCGTTCGACGGGCCGGTCGCAGAATCGGCGTGGATCAGCGCCTTGCCGATCGCCGTCGGCATCATCACCTGGGTCGAATCGGAGCAGTCCTGGCGCGCCGCCGTGGTGCGGATCGCCGCCGGGTGCTCCCTGGTCGTCCTGGTGGGCGTGGCGGCGGGTGCCGGCAGCGGGCGGTCGATCGCGGTGGCCGGGATGGGCGCGGGCATCTGCGCAGGACTGACCACCGCGGTGCTCTGCCAGAACTGGGTGAGCAGGCTGGTGCTCACGCTGGACCAGCTGCGGGCGGTCTCCGCCGATCTCGCGGTGGCGCGTGAACGGCTGCGCTTCGCCGGGGACCTCCACGACATCCAGGGCCAGCACCTGCAGGTGATCGCACTGGAGGCCGGACTCCTCCCGAAGCTGCTGGCAAAGGACCCCGATGCGGCGGTCGAGCGGGCGCGGCGGCTGCAATCTCTCGCCACTGCCGCGCTGGATGAGATGCACGCCGTAGTGCACGATTATCGAGCGGTTCACCTGGCGGAGGAACTGGCCAACGCGGTACGCGTTCTGGAATCTGCGGGAGTCGGCACGCGCATCGACGGTTCGGCCGAGGACATACCGGAGTCGATCGCGCCGATGTTCGGATTGCTGATACGCGAGGGCGTGACGAACATAATCCGGCATTCGCGCGGTTCGAGCTGTTCGGTCACCATTTCGGCGCAACCCGACTATCGGGTCACCATTCTGAACGATGGGGTTTCAGGTGGAGTCGAAGGTGCCGGCCCGGATCGCGGGATCGCGGGATTGCAGGACAGGTTCGCGGAACTGGGAGGAACTGTGCGGCATCGATGTAGGAATGGCCGGGAGCACGAGCTGTCGGGAATGATCCCGGCGGGCGCGACGGCGAACTGCGGTGAGGGGCGCCGATGAGCGGGGCGAACATTCGAGTGGTGCTCGCCGACGACGAGAACCTGCTGCTGGACTCCCTCTCGCTGCTGCTGTCGCTCGAGGACGACCTGGAAGTGGTGGCCCAGGCGTGCACGGGGGCCGAGTCGATCGAAGCGGTGCGCGAGCACCAGCCGGACGTCGCCATCCTCGACCTGGACATGCCGGTGCTGGACGGGTTGTCGGCCACGGCCGAGATCCTGCGGGAAGTACCGCTGGTGAAGATCGTGCTGCTGACCCGGCACGCCCGGCCGGCCGCGCTGCGCCGCGCGCTCGCCTCGGGAGCGGCGGCGTTCGTGACCAAGACGACCTCCAGCGAGGAACTCCCGCGGATCATCCGGACCGTCAACCAGGGCGGTCGCTACGTCGACTCGCGCATCGCCAGCGCCGCGCTGACCGAAGGCGACTGCCCGCTGACCGCCAGGGAGTTGGAAGCGCTGCGAGAGGCCTTGGACGGCGCCACCGTGAACGTGATCGCGGAACGCGTCCACCTCGCGCCGGGGACCGTGCGCAACTACCTGTCTTCCGCGATGACCAAACTGCACGCGGTGACCCGGGTCGAAGCGGCGAAGAAGGCGTGGGACGAGGGGTGGATCTGACCGGTCGAGGCCGCGGTGACCCCCGCCACGTCCGGCCTGAGGGCGGGGGCCGCCGGTGCTAACGTCCCGCCTCATGAGGCGTGCCGTGTGCCCAGGCTCCTACGACCCGGCCACCAACGGTCATCTCGACATCATCGAGCGGGCCGCGGGCCTGTTCGACGAGGTGGTCGTCGCGGTCCTGGTGAACAAGAGCAAGCGCAGCCTGTTCTCCGTCGACGAGCGGCTGGAGATGCTGCGCGAGGTCACCGCGCCGTGGCCGAACGTGCGCATCGACTCCTGGCACGGCCTGCTGGTGGACTACTGCCAGACCAACGGGATCGCCGCGATCGTCAAGGGCCTGCGCGCGGTCAGCGACTTCGACTACGAGCTCCAGATGGCGCAGATGAACCAGCGCCTGTCCGGGGTCGAAACGCTGTTCATGTCGACCAACCCGCTCTACAGCTTCCTGGCGAGCTCCCTGGTCAAGGAGGTCGCCACCTACGGTGGTGACGTGGCCAGCCTGGTGCCGCCGAAGATCGAGCAGCGGTTGGTGCAGCGCGTCCAGGAACGCAACGCCGAAGGCTCTTGATCGCCCTGCTCTTTGATCTTGACTTGCGTGGCGGGGTCGCTCAGCGGAACCTCAGCGGTTTCCTCGCTGCGGGATCTTTTTCCCAAGTGGCTCCGCCACGAGGGAAAAAGCTGTCCTCGCGAGGAAACCGCTGAGAACC
>NZ_JBSFWJ010000026.1:0-74973 GCF_053592695.1 Saccharopolyspora sp. NPDC002578
GGCGAGCGGGCAGCTTTTTCCCTCGTGGCGGAGCCACTCGGGAAAAAGATCCCGCAGCGAGAAGACGACTGAGGTTCCGCCACCCGACCCCTACGCAGAACGACCAGCTCAGTGCTCGAAGACCATCGCTGCGAACGTCTGCCCTAGGCCTACTGAGGTCATCAGGTAGCGGTCGCCGGGTCGCAGCACGCCGCCGTCCACCACGGACCGGTAGTTGATGAAGGGGTCGGCGCAGAAGCAGTGCCCGGTGCGCGGCAGGTTGTCCATGAACAACTTCCGCTTCGGGATGCCGAGGTTGTCGGCCGCCACCGTCCACGACACCCGGTTCACGTTGTGCGGCAGCAGCAGGTCGATGTCGTCGAGTTCGAGGCCTGCTTCGGTGACGGCCGCGAGCACGACTTCGGCGAGCACGTCCTGGTAGATCTTGCGGGCGTCCGCGGCGACTTCGGCGTTCATGTCGATGACGCCGTCGGCGCGGCCGTAGATCCGGCTGGCGTAGCCGAGCATCCGGTCCCGTTCGCCGCCCGCGCGGACCAGCACCGCCGCCGTGCCCTCGCCCATGATCGACACGTCGGTGACCCACTGGGTGAACGGGGTGAAGGTCTTCTCGCCGGTGAGGATGAGCGCCATCGCTTCCGGGTCGCCGTCGGCGGACAGCAGCGTGTCGCAGACGTCGATGGCGAGCAGCCCGGTGGCGCAGCCGTGGTCGGCCACTCCGAATCCGCGGGCGTGGCCCAGCCCCAGTTCGTCGCGCACCCGTTGCAGCGGGCTGTGCGGGTAGGGCGCGGTGGTGCGCAGTCCTTTGCCGCGCACCACGTAGCGGACGCGGTGCTCGTTGCCGCGCAACGAGTCCAGCCCGCGGGCGGCGGCGAGCAGCAGTTCGGTCTCGGACTCCTCGGGTGCCTTGCAGATCTGGTCCAGGCCGTAGAGCCGGGTGAACCGGCGCAGCTGGAGATCGTTGAGCCCCAGGGGTTCCTGCAGCGCGGCGACCGGTTCGGTCGACGGCAGGTGCCGGGCAACTTCGACCAGCGACGTCATCGCCGCACCGCCGCCGGAGCGCACTTGCTGGAGTTCATGGGTTCCTCCTCGTCGAGCGCCGCGCGAACACGAGCGGACGGATCGACGTCCAGCGTCCAAGCCGTCGCTGACGGGAAGCTGACGTGGCGCTGACGGAGGTGCGCGCGCAGACCGGCGCCGTTCGTTCGACGCGGGAGGGGTGCTCAGCCGGTGGAGGCGACGGCGTCCAAGTGGTCTTCGAGCTCGCGGACTTCGCCGCGGTGGCAGCGGAGCCAGGTCCAGTAGGCGGGCACGCGGCGGGCGAGCACGCAGTAGTTCTCCCGCACCGCGTCGGCGATGCCGCGCAACCGGTCCGGGGACACCGCTCCGCGCCGGGAGACCAGCAGCACCTTGCGCCAGACGGCGTCCTCCGGCGGCACCAGCGCGACCCCGGACGTCAGCGGGCCGGTGGGGCTCACCAGCGCGGCCGCACCGGCGCCGGTCACCCACGACATCACTTCCGCTTGGCCGGCGGCGTGGTGCACCACTTCAGGCGCCACCAGTTCCAGCTTGCCGAAGAACTTCTGCTCCAGGACGTGGAACCAGTGCCCGTGCCGGTGGCGCACCCAGGTCAGCGAGTGGAGCCGCGCCCGGTCCGCCAGTTCGGCCTCGGCCAGCGGGTGCCCGGCGGGCACCGCCAGCCACATCGGTTCCCGGAAGATCACTTCGGAGACCAGGTCGGCGGTGGCGCCGCGCACCGGGTCCTCGGCTTCCTCGCAGGGCACCACGCACGCGGTGTGCGCGTCGTCGCTGACGGCTTGGACGCACAGCGCCGCTTCCAGGGTGACGGTCTGCAGTTCGACGTCCGGCAGCCGCTCGGCCAGTTCGGAGCGCAGCCCGACGGGTGTCCACTCCGCGGTGGCCACCCGGATCACGCCGGCGGACACCGAACTGGACTCGGAGGCGATCTGGTCGGCCCGCGCGGCCAGCTCCACCATGAGCGGGATGATCCGCTCCCCCAGCACCGTGGGGCTGATGCCGGAGTTGGAGCGCACGAACAGCGGCCCGCCCAGCGCCGATTCGATGCGTCGCAGCTGCATGGTCAGGCTCGGCTGCGGGAGCGTGAGCCGCTGCGCGGCCCGCGAGATGCTGCCCTCGTTCGCTAGTGCCGCGACCACGCGTGCATGGCGTACCTCGATCTGCATCTTCGGACGACCTCGCATTTTCCGAGCCTCAACGGCGGAGGTCTGCGAGTTCCGGTGGTGTGCCCGCCGACGACGCCCGTGACCTGTCCGTCACGAGCGCAGGGACGTTCGGAACGCCCGCCGGAAGGGCGGCACGCTCCGCAGGAACACCATGAACCCCCAGAACATGTTGCTCGGGGAAGATCATACCTCGCGGAACGGCCGATCCAGCGCCGAAGTATTCCCATGAGATCCGGAAAACCTCTAGAAAGGTCTCGTCAGCCGCAGCCCCCCGCATGTCCGCCGTCGACCGAGCCCCAGCCGGATTCCGGCCCGACGCCGGGAATCGCGGCGGTCCCGGCACCGTCGGGCAGTGCCGCGAGGAACGGCTCCAGCCGGTCCAAGCCCCAGAACTTCTCGCGCCCGGCGATGAAGAACGGCACCCCGAACACGCCTTCGCGGCAGACCCGCAGCAAGCTGCCGACGCCTTCCGCGCGCAGCTCCTCGTCGTCGACGGCCCCGGCGACCCGCGCGGGGTCCAGGCCGAGCTCGGCACCGATCTCGGCGATCACAGCCGGATCACTGACGTCGCGCCCCTCTTCCCAGCGCGCCCGGTACACCAGGGAGATGTAGTCGTGCCCGCGCCCGGCGCGCAGCGCCAGGAAGTACGGCAGGTGCGCCACCTCCCACACCGGGTCCCGGTCCACCGGCCAGGACACCCGCAGCCCCCGCGCCTTCGCCAGCCGCGCCACGTCCTGCAGCACGTAGAGGTGCTTGGCCCGGGACATCGCCGCGTACGGGAAGCGGCCGCCGCGTTGGGCCAGCAGCTCGGTGGAGCGCTCGTCGGGCTCCCAGAACGGGATCCAGTCCAGCCGGTCCACCAGGCCCGGGTGCCGCTCCCGGATCTCCCGGTAGGCCAGCCAGGAGTACGGGCTGCGCAGCGAGAAGTAGAACCGGGGCCCGCGCGCGGTGCTCACAGGACCAGCCCGCCGTCGAGCTGCAGCACCTGGCAGGTCAGGTACGACGCGCGGTCCGAGACCAGGAACTCCACCAGGTCCGCGACCTCCTCGGGGCGCCCCAGCCTCCCCAGCGGAACCGCCGCGGTCGACGCCGCGAGCGCCTGCTCGGAGAGCCCGGAGAGCATGTCGGTCTCGATGAACCCGGGCGCCACCGCGTTCACCCGGATCCCGTACCGGCCGACCTCCTTCGCCAGCGCCTTGGTGAGCCCGATGATCCCGGCCTTGGACGCCGAGTAGTTCGCCTGCGTCGCATTGCCGTGCACCCCGGCGACCGAGGACAACGTCACCACGGAACCGCGCTTGCGCTTGATCATCGGGAAGAGCACCGACTTGCACAGGTTGTAGGTGCCGTCCAGGTTCACCCGCAGCACCCGGGACCAGTCCTCGTCCTTGAGCAGCGCCATCGGGTTGTCCTTGACGATCCCGGCGCAGGCAACCGCGGACTCCACGGGGCCGAGCTCCTTCTCGGTGTCCTTGACGAACCGGTCCACTTCGGCGCGCTCCGCCACGTCGACCTGCCGGACCAGCACCGCGGCACCGGACTCCGCGGCCAACTCCGCCACTTCCGCCGCGGCGTCCGCATCGGATTGGTAGCACAGCGCCACGTCGTGACCGGCGGCGGCGAGCCGGGTCACCACGTGCCGCCCGATCCCCCGCGAGCCACCGGTCACCAACGCCACGGGCCTTGTACTTTCGGACATCGGATTCCTTTTCCTCCCTGGACTTGATCTGCGTAGTGGGCAGGTAGCGGAACCTCAGGCGTCTTCTCGCTGCGGGATCTTTCTCCCGAGTGGCTCCGCCACTTGGGAAAAAAAGCCGTCCTCGCGAGAAGACACCTGAGAACCCGCCGGTGGTCACCTTGGTGACGTGGGCTATGTGCTTCGCACATGCAGGCACGGCCTTCGGCCGCCAGGCAGCCGTGGCTCCGCCCGGCCAGTGCACGACGGCTCCGCCGCTGACAGGGCGCAGCGAGGGAACGCTGCTTCCCCGGAATCGTTCATCGAGCGCCTGTTCCGCCCGGACGCAGG
The DNA here is from genome assembly GCF_053592695.1 of Saccharopolyspora sp. NPDC002578. Taxonomy (NCBI): domain Bacteria; kingdom Bacillati; phylum Actinomycetota; class Actinomycetes; order Pseudonocardiales; family Pseudonocardiaceae; genus Saccharopolyspora; species Saccharopolyspora sp. NPDC002578. Next base: position 4,228 of record NZ_JBSFWJ010000026.1, read on the forward strand.
AAGTCCGCATCGCGTCGTGCCACGGTGAGCTGGCCGACGCGGACGGCGATTCGGCCGTCGACCGCGCACTCGCCGCGGAAGATCGCCGCGTCGGGAAGTTCCCGCACCGCGATCACCACGTGCTCCACCACGTCACCCGGGTACACCGGTTCCACCAGTTCGACGCCGCGCAAGCCGGTCAGCAGCTCCACCTGCCCGGTGAGCACGTCCGCGTTCGGCCGTTCCCAACTCGCCAGCAGCACCGCGGACTGGGCCCAGGACTCCAGCAACCGGCTCAGCGGGTAGGCGTACTCCTCCTCCGGCGCGTCGTCCGGCAGGCCCGCGTAGCAGTGCTCGGTCCCGCTGATCGCCTTCCGGGTGCGGATCCGCGCCCCCGGCTCGACCGACACGACCCGGTCCACCAGGAGGATCGGATGCCGGTGCGGGATCGTCGCGCGGATCCGCGCCTGCCCGGTCACGCGGCCACCGCCGGCACCCGCAGCCCGCAGCGCAGCTGCGCGACCCTCCCCCGCCCGGAACCGATCGCGACGGCGCAGCCGCCGTCCGCGCCGAACTCCACGTCGACCGCGAGCTCGTCGCCCGGCCGGACCTCGTGGAAGAAGCGCACCCGCTCCACGCCCTCCAGCCGCGCGCACTCCCGGCCGGGGCACCTGCGCACGACGGCCTGCACCACGTCCAGCAACGCCAAACCGGGCAGCAGCGGGAAACCCGGGTAGTGCCCGGTGAACACCGGCTCCGCCGGATCCACCCGCACCGTCCCGGACACGGCGTGCTCGGACCAGGTCACCGCCCGCACCTCGACGCGGATCACGAGCCGTCCCCGCCGAGCGCCAGCAGCACGGACCCCGCGGTGCCGTCCCGCTCGATCCCGGTGATCAACGCCAGGTCGCCCGGCTCGGTTCCGCGCGCCTGCGCCCAGGCCAGCACGGCGGCCAGTTGCATCGCCCCGGCCGCGGCCGAGGTGTCCCCGATGAGCGCTCGCGGCCGCATCCGCTCGGCGTCCGGCACCAGCTCGTCGAGCACCGCGCGCTCCCGCTCGCCCCACTCGCCCGAGTCGTCCAGCGGAGCCACCACCCGCACCGCACCGGCCGACGCACCGGTCTCGGCGAAGTTCGCCGACACGCACTCGGCCAGCGCCCGGTCCGCCCGGCCCGGCTCGCCGAACGCCCGGAACCGGCTGCCGAGCACTCGCGCCAACGGCGCCCGGCCCGCTGCGGCGGCGTCCGCGGCGGGCTCCAGCAGGAAGGCCGCACCGCCCTCCCCCAGCGCCCAGCCGTCCTCGGCCCGGCCGTCCACTGCCCGCCACTCCAGCCAGGAGCGCTGCGGCGTGTGCTCCTCGGAGGCGCCGAACACCACCCGGTCGCAGTGCCCGCCGCGCACCAGCCGCACGCCGTTGCGCAGCGCCAGCGACCCGGTCAGCGCGCCACCGGCGATCGTCGTGTTCGGGCCCTTGATGGAGTGCCAGATCGCGCTCTGCCCGGCGGCCCGGTTCATCACGGTGTTCGGGAACTTCGCCGGGTCCACGTGGAACGGTTTCGCGCCGGTCAGCGAATCCCTGGTGAAGTCCATGATGCTCTGCGCGCTGCCCGACCCGGTCCCCCAGGTCAGCGCCAGCCGGTCGGACTCCGCGGTGAGCTCCGGGCCGCACTCCTCCAGCAGCGCCCCGACCGTCTTCACCGAGATCGCGGTGACCCGGTCCATCGAACGGGTTCCCTTGCGCCCCAGCTGTTCCGCGGCGACGAAGTCCGGGATCACCCCGCCCCGGCGGAACGGCCCCGCCGACTCGTCCAGCTCCGCGACGCAGCCGCGACCACCGGCGATGCCCGCCGCGAACGCCGCGCGCCCGACGCCGAACGGGGACACCGCCGACCAGGCCGAGAGCACCAGCTCACCGCCCCCGGCGCGGTGGTCGTCCGCGGCGATCGCGATCATCGCCCGCGCCCCGCCGCCGAGCCGCTGCCGCCGCCCAGGGCCGCGAGCATCTGGTCGTCGAAGTCCACCAGCGACCAGTCCCGGCGGTTGTCGATCACCGCGTAGCCGTGCGTGATCCGCCCGGTCGCGGTCGGCACCAGCACGCCGTCCCGCAGCACGTAGCAGTCCATCCGCGCGGTGTAGGTGAGGCGCTTGAACACCCGCTCCACGGTGAAGATCGTGTAGAGCTCCTCCTCCATCCGCGCCTCCCCGAGCAGTTCGATCCGGGAGTGCGGCACGACCGGAATCCAGTCCTGCTCGTCCAGCAACTTCTTGATGGACACCCCGCGGTCCGCGAGGAACAGGTCGACGACCTCCTCCATCTGCCGCAGGTAGCCGGACATCTGCACCCGCTCGGTGAAGTGGCAGTAGAAGTACGGCATCCGCCACGCCCAGCCGAAGGCGTTCGCGCCCTCGGTGAGCAGCTCGATCGGGTCCCGGTCGCCGACCTCGACGGCCTCGGCGGGACGCCCCAGCTCGGCGACGACGTGCTCGGCGAGCTCCGCGGGAACCGGCTCCGCCGGCAGGCCGCGGTCGTCGGCGCGGAACGAGACGGTCACCTTCGCGGTCACCGCCTTGACCTGCTCCGCCCGCCGCACCGTCAGCTCCACCTCGAAGGACATCCCCGAACCGGGCCCGGCGACCGGGCGGACCTCGGCGACGGCCAGGTCGTCGATGTGGAACGCGGTGAGGATCTTGGTGTCGATCGTGGAGATGTCGGTGCACAGCCCGTACCGCTCGTAGAGCGCGCCCGCCGGGAACCCGCGCTGGCGCAGGTGGTCCAGCACGGCCTCCTCGACCATGAAGTTGACGTGCTTGAAACCGATCCAGGTGCAGATGTTCGAGCCCTCGTAGCGGGGGCGCAGCTCGGTCCGGGTGGCTTCCGGTGCGGTGCCGCGCTCGATGGTCACGACGGCATTGCTGTTGGCGTTCACATCAACTCCATGCTCGGTTCGGGTTCGCGCCGCCGGCGTTCGCTCGGCAGCGTGGTCAGGAAGTCCGCGACGGCGCGGGAGAACCCGTCGGCGTCCTGCGCCATCGGGAAGTGGCCGCAGTCGGCGAGCCGCGCGAGCCGCCCGTCCGGCAGCGCCGCGGCGAGCGCCCGCCCGTCCTCCGGGCGCGCCGCGACGTCCTGCTCGCCCACCACCACCAGCCGCGCGGCGGTGGTCCTGGACAGGTCCACCAGCGGACTCCGCAGGTAGACGTCGAAGAAGCGCATCCAGCCGTAAGGCCCGACCCAGTCGCGCAACCGGTGCGCCATCCAGGTCCGGTAGTTCGCCGGGAACCGCGCGGCCTCGCCGAGGGTCATCGCTTCCAGGAACGTGCGGTGGAACTCGTTGAGGTAGTAGCTGATCGAGGACCAGTCGAACTCGTCGGCGCGGGACCGGTAGAACGGGCTCACCAGCACCGCGGGCAGTTCCCGGAACCACCCGCGGGAACCGGCCTCGGTGACCAGGTTCGCCGCGAAGGAGTGCGCGACGACCAGGTCGAAGTGCCGCCCGTCCAGCACCGCCGCGAGCAGCTCCACCGGATCGCCCCGGTGCGCCCAGGTGGGGTCGGACATGCCCGCCCAGGGCAGCTCGACGTCCCACCACTCCCAGCCCCCGGGCGCGCGGTCCAGGAACGGCCGCCACACGTCCGCCCGGCCCGCCAGCCCGTGCAGCAGGATCGCCCGCGGCGCGCCCGGTTCCGCCGCGGGGCGGCGCAGCCGCGGCGCACCCCCGTCACGCATCGGCGGTGACCTTCCGGTCGTGCCTGCCCAGCAGCAGCACCGCGTTGTTGCCCGCGAAGGCCAGCGCGTTGTTCTGCACCACCGACAGCCGCGCGGGCCGCGCCTCGTTCGGCACGCAGTCCACGCCGCAGTCCGGGTCGGTCTCCCGGTGGTTGATCGTCGGCGGGATGAAGCCCTCGGTGAGCGCCAGCGCGCACGCCGCCGACGCCAGCGCGCTCGCCGCGCCCATGGTGTGCCCGATCATCGACTTGATCGACACCGTCGGCGGCGGCGTGCCGAACACCTGGCGGATCGCGCCCGCCTCGGTGACGTCGTTGGCCTTCGTCCCGGTGCCGTGCGCGGAGATGAAGTCCACCTCGTCCGGCGTCACACCGGCGTTGCGGTGCGCCAGCTCCACGCACCGCGCGATGCTGCCCTGGTCCGGGGCGACCGGATGGTGCGCGTCGCAGTTGAGGCCGTAGCCCAGCACCTCGGCGTAGATCCGCGCGCCGCGCGCCTGCGCCGACTCCAGGCTCTCCATCAGCAAGATCCCCGCGCCCTCACCCGTGAGGATCCCCTTGCGGTCCAGGTCGAACGGCTGGCACACCTCGGGCGCGATGGTGCCGAGCCGGTAGAAGCCCGTGAAGGTCTTGCGGCACACCGCGTCCGCCCCGCCGCACAACGCCACTTCCACGTCGCCCTCGCGGATCGCGTCGAAGCCGTAGCCGATCGCGTAGTTGCCCGCCGCGCAGGCGGTGGGGATGGTGACGGCTTCGACATCGGTCAGCTCCAGCTCGCGGACGATGCTGGTGGACAACCGCCCGGCGGTGGCCCGCCGCGCCCGCACCGGGTCCCACTGCTGCGGCCCGTCCGCGAGCTGGTCGGCGACCAGGCCGTCGAGGTCTCGGGACTCGGCGTCGGTGGTGCCGACCGAGACCAGCGCCCGCTGCCGCCGCAGCACGTCCAGCGGCATCCCCGCGTCCTCGGCGGCCATCCGCGCGGCGGCCACCGAGAACTGGCTGGCCCGTCCCAGCTCCTCCGGATCGACCCGGTGCATGTACTGCTCCGGAGCGAACTCGGTGATCTCACAACTGTTCGCGTGCGCGAACCCGGTGGTGTCGAAGCTGACGAGCGGGGTCACCCCGCTGCGCCCGGACCGCAGTCCGTCGCGGAACTCCTCGACGCCCACCCCCAGGCAGGTCACCACGCCCAGACCGGTGATCACGACCCGGCGGTGGGTCTGCTGCTGCTCGCTCACTGCTCGCCCCGTTCCCCGGTGGACGGCTCAGTTGGCCGGCGCTTCGTTGACGACCGCCACCACGTTGTCCAGGTTGACCATGCGGGTGAGCTCGGACTGCTCGATCGTGACGTCGAAGGTGCTCTCCAGCGCCGAGAGGATCTCGATGGCGCCCATCGAATCGGCCCCGTGATCGTCCTTGAACAGGCTGGTGTCGGTCATGTCCGCGGGCTCGATCTCAAGAATGTCGCAGACGATTTCCTTGATTTTCCCGCGACCGGCCTCGTCGACCCGCGCATTCGTGGTGGTCATGCCAACTCCCATTCTCGTGGAATAGCGAAATGCAAACCGGAGAACTCGGGGGACGCGAAATCGCGCCAGCGACGTGGGGCGCCCCCAGCGCACCCGGACCGTTCTACCGAGTCCCACACTGCGACTCGGGGATATGGGATTTCTATATTCGCAGCGTGGCGGCACCGACCCGGGCCGATTCCCGCGGCGGTTCCAGCGAGACCGGGTCGGCCGCGTCGGCCGTCAGCACCGCGTGGTGCGCCCGGCGCAACCGCACCCCCGGGTCCACGCCCAACTCCGCGGCCAGCAGCCGCCGCCCCTCGTCGTAGAGGGCCAGCGCCTCGGCCTGCCGGTCGCAGCGGTGCAGCGCGATCATCAGCTGCGCGCGGAACCGCTCGCGCAGCGGGTGCAGGCGCACCAGCCCGAACAGCTCCGCGGTGAGCCGCGCGTGCCCGCCCAGCACCAGTTCGCCCTCCACGAGGCCTTCGAGCGCGACCAGCCGCAGCTCCTGCAACCGGCCGTCCTCCTCCGCGGCCAGCGACTCCGCGACGTCGACCAGCGCCGGGCCGCGCCACAGGTTCAGCGCGCGCCGCAGGTGCCGCACCGCCTCCTCGCAGCGGGCCGCCCCCAGCGCGTCCTGCCCCAGCCGCACGTGCTGCTCGAACTCCGCGAGGTCGAGCCTGCCGTCCCCGATGTCCAGCACGTATCCGGGCGAGCGGCGCCCGATGGTCACCTCGCGCCCCAGCAGCTTCCGCAGCCGGGACACGTAGGTGTAGATCTGCGCGGTGCTGGTCGCGGGCGGGCGGGTACCCCACAGGAACTCGCTGAGCCGCGCGTCCGAGAGCAGGTTCGGCCCGGACAGCAGCAGCGCGGCCAGCACCGTCCGCTGCTTCGTCCCGTCCAGCACGACCCGTTCGCCGTCGTCCCGCAGCACCTCCACGGGGCCCAGAATCCGGTACTCCACGTGTCACCCCATTCACGAATCGTCCGATGCCTGCGTGCGCGCCTGGTCCTCCCGGGACCTGGCGCTCAGCCGAGCACCTGATCTTGAATCAAGATCGATTCATAGAGCTTGCGCAGTTCGCGACCGGGTTCCAGCCCCAAGTCGCGCACCAGTCGCTGCCGGGTCCGGTGGAAGACGTTGACCGCCTCGGTCTGCCTGCCGTTGCGGTAGAGCGCGACCATCAGCTGCCCGCTGAACCGCTCCCGCTCCGGGTACTCGGCGGTGAGCCTGCGCAGCTCGGAGACCACGGCGCGCTCCTGGCCGATGGCCAGCTTGGCGGTGATCAGGTCTTCCTGGGCGGTGAGCCTGCGTTCGTCGAGCCGCACCGCCTCCAGCCGGCAGCGCAGCGTGTCGGTGTCGAGCAGCGCGGGCCCGCGCCACAACCGCAGCGCGCGCTCCAGCAGCACGACGGCCTGCTCCGGGTGCGAGTCGACGAGCTCGCCGCCCCGCTCGGCCAGCGCCACGAACCGCTCGGCGTCGACGGTCTGCGGGTCCACGTCCAGGCGGTAGCCGCCCTGGACGGTGCGCACCAACTCATCGCCGGCCCGCCCGGTGCGCCGCTCCAGGAACTTGCGCAGCCGCACGATGTTGGCCTGCAGCGCGTTGCGCGCATTGCCGATGGGTTTGTCCAACCAGAGTTCATCCACGAATTGTTCGGAAGCAATTGACTTCGCCGGTGACAACGCGAGCACGGCCAACACCGTGCGAACTTTCCCCGACGGAACGCCGAAGAGCGAGTCGTCACTTCCCGAACTCAATGCCACCGAACCGAGCAAACGGATCTCCATGCACCTATCCCCCAGCGCATGCACGCGAATCCCTCGGCACTCCCCAGATTTCAAGTGGCCGGGAACCCCGTGCAGACAACAGTTCACAGTACAGATAGCCGATCCGGATACTGCCGGAGCCGCCCGAATTCCTGGAAATACCTCATGCCCCGCACCACCCCCCGGCGGAGATATATCCGCAGGTAGCCGTCCGCGCGGCCACCGAACGTTGGCGACTTCTTGACATCCGGTCCGGACACCCAAGAGCCCCAGACCAGCCCACACCCCGAACGACGGCCCACAAGAACCACGCCCCACCTGGGCGCCCGACCATGAACAACGCCCCCGAAGCGCCCCACCAACAAAAAGGACCGACGCTCCGAAGAACGCCGACCCATCCACAAAAGCGGAGAGCGGAGAGCGCTCACCAACCCCCCGCACCGCTGGTCCGTGACCAGACCAGGAACGCTCCCCACGCAAGAAGCCGATGCCACCCGGCCACCGCACCGTGGGGGCCTACGGGGGCTCGGCCCCCGTACAAGCAAAAAGGAGCCCGGAAGACGCAACAGCGTCGACCGGACTCCTCCGAGTGGAGACTGCGGGACCTGACTCGAACCCGGAACCGCTGGTCAACAACCAGGCCGGGAACCCTCCCCACCGGCAGAAGCCACCGAAGCCGACCACCGCACCGTAGGGGGCTCGGGGGAGTCGCTCCCCCCGAAATCAAGACGGCGAGGTAAAGCAAAACGCCCCGCGCAAGCAGCGCGTTCCCACTCTCGGAGTGGAGACTGCGGGACCTGACTCGAACCCGGAACCGCTGGTCGACGACCAGACCGGGAACGCTCCCCACGCAAGAAGCCGACGCCACCCGGCCACCGCACCGTGGGGGTCTACGGGGGCTCGGCCCCCGTACAAGCAAAAAGGAGCCGGGAAGACGCAACAGCGTCAACCAGACTCCTCCGAGTGGAGCTGAGGGGAATCGAACCCCTGACCTTCTCGATGCGAACGAGACGCGCTACCAACTGCGCTACAGCCCCTTGCCTTAGTGCTGTTGTAGCTTAGCAGGGCCCCAACAGCACCTCGCACACCCCCCTCCGTTGGGGGGTGCGGGACCTATTCGCCCACCGCACGGCGGTAGGGCTGCCAGGTCCGCTCGTCGAGTTCGTCGAACATCGGATCCTCGTCGTCGATCTCGACGACGACGGCGCCGGTGTTGCGCGGCGCCGGACCGCGCGGCTCGTCCCACTCGTCCTGCTCGTCGTACTCGTCGAGCGCGGGTTCGCCGTATTCCAAGTCGTCGTCGTCCTCGTCCTCACGGGCCGCGGACATCCGCGCGAGCCGGCGCTCCCGGATCTCCTGCTCGATGCGCACCTGGCGGCGCAGGTAGGTCAGGTAGCCGACGATGGCGAGGTCGACGAGGACGTGCAGCGTCCACATCGGAGTCCAGGCGAGCGCCGCGATCAGCGCGGTGGTGATCGCGGTGATCACCATCGCGATGGTGATCCGCTGCCTGCGCGCGTACTTGGTCCGAGCGGCGAGGGCGGCGGCCTCGGGGTCGAACCCGCCGCGACCGGGCCGGTACCGGCGCCCGGCGCGGACGTCGTCGCTGTGGACCCGGCGAGCCTGACCGTCGTCCGCGTCGTCGAAGTCCTCGAGCTCGTCGGGGTCGATGTCCTCGTGCCGGTCGGTGTCGGCCATGCCGTACGCCTCCTGCGCCCTATCCGTTCCCACGCCGGTCGCGGACCGGTCACTGCCCCTGCGCACCACTCGCGCCGCCAGCGCCGAATCCGTCGTCTTGGACACTTCCTGCCGGCGACGGGCGAACATCGGAACAAGCACGACCAACCATGCCGCCGCAAGCGCCGCGAAGATCAAAGAACTGGGCACGCCTCGCCACCTCCCCCTGGCTGCCTGCCGCACACTGCTGCGACCGCCACGCTAGCCACTTCTGTCACATCTGTCTCTGAGCCACGCCGACCGGATTTCGTTCCGTCCCGGAGGCAGAAAACCGCACGTCCGAAACGCGGGACGGGAAGCGACGTCCTGGCGTGTCGGCATCCGCACGCCTGGGAGCAGGGAAAATGCACTCGGTCGAGCGACGGGCCGCCGCGGCTCGGTGATGAAGGTCTCGGTGCCCCGGAGGCCCGAGATCAGGCGTATCGGGCCCGTCCGCTGCGCACCAGCGCCGCCGTCGCGCCCGACGGGTGGTCCTCGGCGGTGAGGCCGAAGACGTAGTGGTCGCGCCACGCCCCTTCGACGTCGAGGTAGCGCTCGAAGAGGCCCTCGCGGCGGAACCCGGCCTTCTCCAGCACGCGCAGGCTCGGCGCGTTCTCCGGGCGCACCGTGGCTTCCAGCCGGTGCAGGCCTGCCGGGCCGAAGCAGTGGTCCACGGCCAGGGCGACGGCGGCCGTGGCGACCCCGCCGCGGGACCGCCCTTCGGCGACCCAGTAGCCGACCCAGGCCGAGCGCAGCGCACCGCGCACGATGTTGCCGACGGTCAGCTGCCCCGCGAACCGGCCGTCGACCGTGATCGCGAACGGCAGCGCCTGGCCCCGGCGCGCCTGGCCCCGCAGCGCGCTCCACTGCGCGGGCCAGGCCAGCAGCGCGTTGCGGTCCCGCCAGTCCCCGATCGTCGTCGGTTCCCAGCGCTGCAGGTACGTCCGGTCGTGCAGCCGCAACCCGCTCCACGCCGACGCGTCCAGCAACCGGGGCGGACGCAGTTCGACGGCGCCCGCGGGCACCAGCAGCGGTCCCGGGCGGGCGGGCCAGCCCGGGTGGCGGGAGGGGAACAGCGCTTCGGCGTCCTCGGACATGGCTCGGGTCACGCGCGCTGGGACAGGAACCGGACCCGGACGTCCTCTCCGGTCCCGACTTCGGTGACGTCCTCGTCGATCAGGATCAGGCAGTTCGCCTCCGCCAGCGACGCGAGCAGGTGCGATCCGGAAGTGCCCAGCGGCTGCACCAAGTAGGCGTCGGTCTCCGGGTCGCGCAGCAGCTGCCCGCGGAGGAACCCGCGGCGCCCGGGAGCCGAGGTCACCGGGGACAGCAGGTTCGCCGAGACGGTGCGGCGGTGCGGGTTGCCGCGCCCCAGCGCGGAGCGGATCAACGGCCGCACCAGGACTTCGAAGACGACCAGCGAGCTCACGGCGTTGCCGGGCAGCAGGAACGTCGGCACCTCGTCCGGGCCGAGCCTGCCGAAGGCCTGCATGGAACCGGGCTGCATCGCGACCCGCGTGTCGTCGAGCTCCCCGAGGTCGCCCAGCGCCGCGCCGACCTCGCTGCCGAGCGCGCCGCCGACGCCACCGGCGATCACCACGATCTCCGAGAGCAGCAACCGTCCCTCGACGACTTCGCGCAGCCGCTTCGGGTCGGTGCTGACGATGCCGACGCGGGTGACCTCGGCGCCGGCGTCGCGAGCCGCGGCGGCCAGCGCGTAGGAGTTGACGTCGTAGACCTGCCCCTGGCCGGGCGTCCGGTCCACGTCGACCAGCTCGTCGCCCAGCGAGAGCACCGACACGCGCGGTCGCGGATGCACCAGCACCTTGTCCCTGCCGACGGCCGCGAGCAACCCGACCTGCGCGGAGCCGATCGCGGAGCCGCGGCGGACCGCGAGGTCACCGGTCTGCACGTCCTCCCCCGCCCGGCGCACGAACGCCGCGGAGGGCACGCCTTGGCGGACGGTGACCTTCGACGGGTGCTCGTCGGTGTAGTCCAGCGGCACGACCGCGTCGGCCAGCGTCGGCAGCGGCGCACCGGCCGTGACCCGCACCGCCTGGCCGGGTTGCAGCCGCCGGGGCTGCCGGGAGCCGGAAATGATCTCGCCGACCACCGGCAGCACCGACGTCTCGTCCGATTCGGCGCGCACGTCGACGCTGCGCACCGCGTAGCCGTCCACCGCCGCCTGGTCGAAACCGGGAAGTGCCTGCCCCGCCACGATCTCCTCGGCGCACAGCAGTCCCTGCGCTTCGGAGATCGCCACCCGCACCGGCGCGGGCCGCACCGCGGCGGTGAGAACACGCGCGAGTTGCTCGTCCACTGACCTCATGGCACTCGACCTCTTCCGGGTGGAGCCGAGGCCGCCTGGGCGTCAGCTCCTGTTCAGCCTTGCACCGAGCCAGTTCCGCAGATCCGGCCCGTACTCGGGATCGTCCAGCGCGAAGTCCACCGCAGCTTTGAGGAAACCGCCAGGATTTCCCAAGTCGTGTCGCGCCCCTCGGTGCACCACGACGTGCACCGGATGCCCCTCCGAGATCAGCAACGCTACGGCATCGGTGAGTTGTAGCTCACCTCCGGCACCGGGTTCGATGCGCTTGAGCGCGTCGAACACCGCCCGATCGAGCAGGTAGCGCCCGGCGGCGGCGAAGCTGGAGGGCGCGTCCTCGGGAGCCGGTTTCTCCACCATGCCGCGGACCTGCTTGACGTCGTCCTCGTCGGTGTCGGCGACGTCGAAGACGCCGTACGAGGAGACCTGCTCGCGGGGCACGTCGAAGGCGCAGAGCACGCTGCCGCCGTGGCGGGCGCGGGTCTCGGCCATCTTGGACAGCACTCCGTTGGGCAGCACGAGGTCGTCGGGCAGCAGCACCGCGACGGCGTCGTCGGCGGCGTCCAGGTTGTCCTCCGCGCAGCTGACGGCGTGGCCGAGGCCGAGGGCCTCGTGCTGCAGGGCCGTCTCCGCCTTGATCAGCTCGGGGGCGCGGCGGACCTTGTCGAGCAGGGCGTCCTTGCCGCGGTCGCGCAGCGTCCGCTCCAGTTCGGGGGCGGGCTGGAAGAAGTCGGTGACGGCCTTCTTGTCCGGGGAGGTCACGATCACGAGGCGCTCGGCGCCCGCTTCGGCGGCTTCGGTCGCCACCAGTTGGATCCCCGGAGTGTCGACGACGGGCAGCAATTCCTTGGGCACGGCCTTGGTGGTCGGCAGGAACCGGGTGCCCAGGCCCGCTGCGGGCACGATGGCGGTGCGGAACGCGGGGTTGCTGGCAGCGGTGTTCATGGCTCGGGAGCCTATCGGGCGCACCTATGGTGGAGCTGTGACCTCGCTGGGAGAACTACGGGAATCCAAGTCCGAATGGCGGCGCACCCTGGAGGAACGCAGACGGAGCATCGGCGAAACCACACGATCAGCGGAAGCGGATGCGCTTCGTTCGGTGGTGCTGCGCTGGGCCGAGCAGCGCACGCCCCGGGTGGTGGCCGCGTACGTGCCGGTGCGGGGCGAGCCGGGCTCCGCGGCGATGCTCGACGCGCTGCGCGGTAGCGGGTGCCGGGTGCTGCTGCCGGTCGTCGTCGGTGCCGCGCCGCTGGACTGGGCCGAGTACACCGGCGCGGACTCGTTGGACCCTGCCCGGTACGGCCTGCTGGAGCCGAACGGGCCGCGGCTGGGGCCGTCCGAGATCGGGGCCGCCGAGGCGATCCTGGTGCCGGCGCTGGCGGTGGACCACCGCGGTGTCCGGCTGGGCCGGGGCGCCGGGCACTACGACCGGTCGTTGCCGCTGGCGGACCCGGCGGCTCGGCTGATCGGGGTGGTGCGCGATGCGGAGTTCGTGGCGGCCTTGCCCGGCGAGGAGCACGACGTGCGGATGCACGCGGTGATGACGCCTGGTCATGGCGTCGTCGCGATCGGCGCCGGGGACGCCGGGCACGCGGTGTGACCTAAGAGTGTTTGCGCTGGGCACCTCGTTTGACGCATCATCGTGCTGGCACTCTGTTCATTCGAGTGCCAACACGATGACGCCCGGAGGTTGACGGCCGTGCCCACCTACCAGTACGCCTGCACTGAATGCGATCACCGTTTCGAGACGGTGCAGTCCTTCAGTGAGGACTCGTTGACCGAGTGCCCGCAGTGCACCGGTCGGCTCCGGAAGCTGTTCAACGCGGTGGGCATCGTGTTCAAGGGCAGCGGCTTCTACCGCACCGACAACCGGTCGAACTCGAATTCGGGTTCGGGCTCGTCGTCGACGTCCTCGTCGTCCGGCGAGTCGACGAGCTCCGGTTCGTCGAGCTCGTCCGGGGACTCCTCGTCCTCGTCGAGCTCCTCTTCCGGCTCGTCGTCGAGCTCGTCGTCGTCGAGTTCGTCCTCGACCACCGCGGCGGCCTCCTGAGCCGTTCCACCTGGATCCACGAGATCGCCGACCGCACTCGCGGTCGGCGATTTTTCTGCATTAGTGGCAAATTTCAGGCTTCGGATTCGAAGTTGTCCACAGGCGGCCGATCCATCCACAGATTCCGAACTTGACCCTGTCCGCCGCTCGCGACCTCCCCTAACGTCGATCACAGCTGGTCGACGACGAGGAGGAGCCATGGGCGGGCGGCACGAAACCAGGCGCGGCGGATCCGAGAACGCACTGCCGGAGGAATCCGCGCGGACGACCGATTCATTCGATTCCACCGATTCGCCGCGCGCGGAACGCGCTGAATTCGCATGGCGCGAGAGACCACCGGATCCTCCGAATTCCGCGCAGCGGATTCAGGCCCCGCGAGCCCGCGCCCGAGCCGGGCGCGGCAAGGACCGCTCGCTCGCGCCGAACCTGCGGGAGCGGATCGGCGCGCTGCTGCCCGGCCCACCGCCACCGCGGGGGACCCGCGCGCTGCTCGCGCGCCGCATCGCCGCGGCCGCGCTGTTCGTGCTGGCCGGCGTGCTCGCCGTGCTGCCCACCGGCCGGTCCGGCGAGCCGGGGGCCGACGTCCGGCTCACCGGCGCCGAACCGGTCACGACCGAGCCCGCGGACACCGGGCCCGCGGGCGCACCACCGGAGCCCGGACAGGTCGCGGTGCCCGTCCGGCTCGCCGATCCCGGCGTGGCGGACCTGCTGCATCCCGGCGTTCGAGTGGACCTGGTCACAAATCCGGAGGGCTCCGCCGGCGGCTCGGTGTTGGCGGAGCGAGCGCCGGTGCTCGCCGTGCGCACCACGGGCAGCCGCCCGGACCAGGGACGACTCGTGCTGCTCGGGATACCGGAGCAGCGGGCGCCAGCAGTGGCCGGAGCGTCATTGATCCATTCGGTGACCGTTACCCTCCGCTGAGCAGCCGCAGGGATGCCTCCGGATCGGCTTCCGCGGTTCCACCCGCTCGGGACGGTCTCGGGCACTTCCAGACGAATGAAGGAGTATGCCGTGCTCAAGGGCTTCAAGGACTTCTTGATGCGAGGCAACGTGATCGACCTCGCGGTCGCGGTCGTCGTCGGCAGCGCGTTCACCGCCCTGGTCACCGCGGTCACGACCAGCGTCATCAAGCCCGTGATCGCCGCGACCGGCGGGTCGAACGTGACCGGGCTGTCGTTCCAGATCCGCGCGGGCAACGACGCCTCGATCATCGACTTCGCCGTGGTGATCAACTCGATCATCACGTTCCTGATCACCGCCGCGGTGGTGTACTTCCTGTTCGTCATGCCGATGCAGAAGATCCAGGAGCGCCGCAAGAAGGGCAAGGAAGAAGGCCAGTCGGAGCCGACCGACGTGGAGCTGCTGCTGGAGATCCGCGACCTGCTGCGCCGCGAGCAGGGCCTGCCCATGGTGAAGGGCCTGTCCGAGGTCGACGACAGCACGGCCACCGCCAGCACCTCGGTGACCGCGAAGTCCGCGAACGGCGACGCCAGCAAGAACTGAGCCACCGTCCGGGCGGGTCAGCCGCCGTGGTGCGGCGGCCGGTTCTCCCGGTACCAGCGGTCGGTCTCCCGCTGATCACCCTCTCGCCGGTCCGGCCCCTCGGATCGTTCGTCGGAGGTGGTCTGCGGGAGCACCTCGCCGAAGATCTCGGCCAGGCGGCGCCTGCGCTGCCGTTCGGTTTCCGTCACCCCGCCATCGTCCCCCATCTCGGGGAAGAGCGGACGACGGACGCCACGGCTCGCTTCCTCCGTCAAGATCGTGGTGCCACCATGGATGCCGCACCCGGGGATTTCCCGGTGGCGGCCGGGGCGCGCGGACGCCCGCGGCTTCGGGCCGCGTGCGGCACCGCGGCGTTCCGGCCGCCGACAGCGGCAAAGCCACCTGGAGGCAGCGGATGAGCTTCATGGACAAGGCGAAGGACCTGGCCAACCAGGCCAAGGACAAGGCGGGCGAACTCGCCGACAAAGCGGGTCCGAACGCCACGAAGGGGCTGGACGCCGCCAAGTCGAAGCTGGACAAGGCCACCGGCGGCAAGTACCACGACCAGATCGAGAACGTGAGCAGCAAGGTCGAAGGCGTGCTCAAGCGCGACGAGGGGACCTCCGGCGGTACCGCGGACGGCTCCGGCGGCACCGCGCAGCAGGGCCCCGGCCCTGGCTCCACCGGCTCCGGTGGCACGGGCCAGTCCGGGACTGCTCAGCCCGGTGAGACGCCGCGCAAGCCGGACACCGACGGCCCCGGCGGCACCGGGACGCCCTCGGCCTGACCGCACGCAGCACCGGACACGACGGTGGCGGCACCCGTGCCGGGCGCCGCCACCGTTCTCCCGATGCCGAGATCAGGCCTGTTCGAGCCCCGAAAGCTGCTCGATCACGTGCGTGACCAGCGGCGACAACGTCGCCATCCCATCGCGGACCGCGGCCCGCGAACCGGCCAGGTTGACCACCAGCGTGCTGCCGGACACCCCCGCGAGCCCGCGCGAGACCCCGGCGTCGACCGCTCCCGCGGCCAGCCCGGACGCCCGCAACGCCTCGGCGATGCCGGGCACCGGCATGTCCAGCACGCCGGACGTGGCGTCCGGTGTGACGTCCCGAGGCGAGACGCCCGTGCCGCCGACCGTGATGACCACGTCCACGCCGCCGATCACCGCGGTGTTCAGCGCGTTGCGGATGTCCACCGTCTCCCCGGCCACCGCGACGGTTCCGTCCACGATGAATCCGGCTTCCTCCAGCAGTTCGGTCACCAGCGGACCGATGCTGTCCTCCTGCTCGCCCTGCGCGGCCCGGTCGTCCACCACGACCACCAGGGCGCGTCCCAGCCGCTGCGCGCTGCGTTCCATGCCGTTCACCGTAGTGGCAAGCAGCTCCGGGGGGAGATCCAGTGACCCGCCGGGCTCGACCAGCCGAGCTCGGTCCTGGTGGGGCCGGTGCGGAATGACATGACCGTTCCGTTCGGACATCTGTCGCGTTCTCCTTGTCACCGCGGCCCGACGGGCCGTGCGGATGGCCGCCGGTGCGGCCGGGTGGTCGATCAGCCCTTCTGGCCGGCGAGCACGACGTCGACCGTCCGCTCCGGGCCACCGTTCGCGCCGGTCAAGGTCACCTGGACCTTCTGCCCCGGCTGGTGCGAACGCACGGTCGCCACGAGCGCGTCGGCGTCTTCGATGAACCGGCCGTCGAACTTGGTGATCCGCTCGCCGTTCTGCATCCCCGCCGCCTGCGCCGGACCGTTCGGCACGACGTCGGCGATGACCGCGCCGCCCTCCCGAGCGCTCGTGATGCGCACGCCCAGCGTGGTCTGGGTGGCGGAGCCGGTGTCCTTGAGCTCCTTCGCGGTGCGCTGCGCCTGGTCGATCGGGATCGCGAAGCCGAGGCCGACCGAGCCGCCCTGCTCCTGCCCGGTACCGGGGCTGTAGATGGCCGAGTTGATGCCGACGACCCGTCCGTCCATGTCGACCAGCGGGCCGCCCGAGTTGCCGGGGTTGATCGCGGCGTCGGTCTGCAGCGCGTTGAGCACGCTCGACTGGTCACCGCTCTGGCCGCCGGCCCGCACCGGCCGGTCCTTCGCGCTGACGATGCCGCTGGTGACCGTGCCGGACAGCCCGAACGGCGAACCGATCGCCACGACGGGCGAGCCGACCGGCAGATCGTCCGACCGTCCCAGCTCCGCGGGCGTCAGCCCGGTGATGTCGGCCTTGACCACGGCCAGGTCCGACTTGGGGTCGGATCCGACGACCCGGACCGAGGCGGACCGGTTGTCGTGGAACAGCGCCGTCAAGTTGCCCTGACCGGCGCCTTCGGCGACGTGGGCGTTGGTGAGGATGTAGCCGTCCTGGCTGAGCACGATCCCGGAACCCTCGCCGGATCCCTGCGCGCTCTGCACCTGCAGCTGCACCACGCTCGGCAGCACCTTCTGCGCCACGCCCTGCACCGACCCTTCCGGGGCGACGCTGGCGCTGCGCGCGGGCGGCTGCTGTTCGAGGCTCGTGGCCTGCGATTCGGAGCCGGAGGAACCGAGCCGGTAGCCGACGAAGCCGCCGACGCCACCGCCGATGAGACCGACGGCCAGCGCCCCGACCAGCGCCGTGGCGACCAGGCCGGTGCGCTTGCCCGCGCGGTTCTCCTGCACCGGCACCGCGCCCATCGGCTGCTGGTACCAGCCGTGCTGCTGCGGGGCGCCCATGTGCGGGTACTGCCCGCCGGGGGCGCCGCCGATTCCTTGCTGCTCGTACCCGTAGGGGCCGGGTTGCTGCTGCGTCGCGGCGTGGCCACCGGGTTGCTGGACCGGTTGCCCGTACGCCGGATCACCGTACGGGTGGGCCTGCTGGGCGGTGGCGGATCCGTCGAACGCCCCGGCAGGCGGCGTGTCGCCGGTCGCCTGCGGAAGGTGCGCCGTTCCGCTGCTGTCTGCCTGCTGCCGCGGGTCCTCGGACGGTTCGCCCGAGCCGCGCTGGGGCTCGTCGTTCATGTTCCCCACTTTGGGGCATTCAGCTGAGAACCGCCTGAGACCCGCCTGTGGAGTGGCCGACGAAATATCGACAACTCCCCCGCGACACGTCCCCCGGACGGGAGCTCGGCTTCGGCCGCCGTTCACCGCGCGTAGCGCGCGCTCCCGGCGGCCCGGTGGTTCACACCGCGCGGAGCCGGTCGGCCACCTGCTCCGGCGTGACGTCGTTGATCCACACGCCCATGCCGGATTCCGATCCGGCGAGGTACTTCAGCTTGTCCGCGGAGCGCAGCACCGAGAACAGCTCCAGGTGCAACCAGGACAGGTCCCGGCCGGTCCGGACCGGGGCCTGGTGCCAGGCCGCGATGTAGGGCAGCGGCCGGTCGTAGAGGCCGTCGAGGCGCCGCAGCACTTCCAGGTAGGTGGTGGCGAAGTCGTCGCGTTCCGCGTCGGTGAGGGCGACGAGATCGGGCACCTGGCGGTGCGGCACGACGTGCACTTCGACGGGCCAGCGGGCGGCGGCGGGCACGTACGCGGTCCAGTGCTCGGAGTCCACGATCACGCGGCGGCCGGAGGCGCGTTCGGCCGCGAGCACGTCGCCGAGCACCGGCCTGCCGTGCTGCGCCCGGTAGTCCTCGGCGGTCCGCAGCATCCGCTCCGTCTTGGGCGTGACGAACGGGTACCCGTAGATCTGCCCGTGCGGGTGGTGCAGCGTCACGCCGATCTCTTCGCCCCGGTTCTCGAAGCAGAAGACCTGCTCCACGCCGGGTGTCGCGCCGAGTTCGGCGGTGCGGTCGGCCCACGCCTCCACGACGGTCCGCACCTGGGCGGGGGTGAGCTGGCCGAACGAGGTGTTGTGGTCGGAGGTGAAGCACACGACCTCGCAGCGCCCGCGCGCCCGCCCGGTCGGCACCATCGGCATTCCGTCCACTGCGGACGGATCGGGTTCGGCGGCGGCGAAGGACGGGAACTGGTTCTCGAACACCGCGACCTCGTAATCGGCCTCGGGGATCTCGGTGAGCCTGCCCGGCGTGCTCGGGCACAGCGGGCACTGGTCGGCCGGGGGCTTGTAGGTGCGGGTCTGGCGGTGCGCGGCCATCGCGACCCACTCGCCGGTCAGCGGATCCCGCCGCATCTCGGAGACCGGTGGCCGCGACGGGAGGTCGCGCCCGTCGACGGCGTCGCGCGCGCTCGCCGGATCGGTGTCGTAGTAGAGGATCTGCCTGCCGTCGGCCAGTTCCCGGACGGTGCGCTTCACCGCGCGGCCTCCTGATCGCTGCCGGCCTGTTCGGGGCCGGGCTTGTCTGCTGCGGATTCCGCGGTGAGCACCGATTCGGCGATCACGAGCTCGTGCACCTGCTCGGCGAGCAGCTGCCTGGCGTCGGCGGGCAGGCCGTCGTCGCTGATCAGGACGTCGACTTCGGCGAAGTCGACGATGGTGGAGATGCCGACCGTGGACCACTTCGCGTGGTCGGCGACCACCACGAGCCTGCTGGCCGCTTCGGCCAGTGCGCGGTTCGTTTCGCTCTCGTTGAGGTTCGGCGTGGTGAACCCGGCGCGCGGCGCCATCCCGTGCACGCCGAGGAACACCAGGTCCAGGTGCAGGGCGCGCAGCGATTGCACCGCGACCGGACCGACCAGGGCGTCCGACGGGGTGCGGACGCCGCCGGTGAGCACCACGGTCCGGTCGGTGCGACCGCGCTGCTGGAGCACGTCGGCGACGCGGACGGAGTTCGTCACGACCGTCAGGTCGGGGATGTCGTCGAGGTGCCGGGCGAGGGTCCAGGTGGTGGTGCCCGCGGACAGGCCGATGGCGGTGCCGGGTCGCACGAGGCTCGCCGCGGCGCGGGCGATGGCTTCCTTCTCGGCGAGCTGGCGCACGGACTTCGCTTCGAAGCCGGGCTCGTCGGTGCTGCGGCCGAGGGTGGTGGTGGCGCCGCCGTAGACCTTCTCGACGAGCCCTTGGCGAGCGAGCGCGTCGAGGTCGCGCCGGATGGTCATGTCGGACACGCCCAGGCGCAGCACGAGCTCGCTGACCTGGACGGCGCCGGTGCGCCGCACCTCGTCGAGGATCACTTCCTGGCGTTGGCGTGCGAGCACTCCACCCGTCCCATCCAGCCGGCCCGGACCGCTCGTCATCGGGCGGGCACTGCGTCGGTGCGCATCCTGTTCGTGAGGATGCTGCTGACTTGACTCGTCAAGTCAACATGAACCAACACTACCCGCAATGACTCACCGGGAAAATCGGGGTATCCACCGAAAGTGATCACCAAATGTGTTCGATGCTGTTGGATTTTCGGGCAGATTGCTCCGAATGAACCCTTCCGGACGGTACGAGGATCACACGCAGGCACCAACGCCCGCGAAACAGGTCACCACCGGCGCCGCCGATCAGCCGCTCGCCACCTCCGGCCGGAGCAGTCCGCGCCCACGACCGGGTCGAACACCTCCCGCCGGGACCGCGGCGGGATCACGCCAGGTGCCCCGGCAGGATCATCCGCAGCAGCGCGCCGCCCTCCGGCGCGGCACCGGCCCAGACGCTACCGCCGTGCCGCTCCGCCACCTGCTTGACGATCGAGAGCCCCAGCCCCGAGCCGGGCAGCGTGCGCGCCAGCGACGACCGGTAGAACCGCTCGAACACGTGCGGCCGATCCGCCTCGGCGATGCCCGGCCCGCTGTCGGCGACCTCCAGCACCACCGAGCCGGCGCCGTCGGAGTGCATGCCGACCCGCACGGTGCCGCCGTCGCGACTCCACTTCGCCGCGTTGTCCAGCAGGTTCAGCACCGCGCGTTCCAGCGCCGTGGCGTCGCCCATCATCGACCACGGCTGCAACCGCACGTCGAACTCGACGGGACCCGCGCGCCTGCGCGCCCGGTTCAGCGCGCGTTCGACCACGTCGACGAGCTCGACCGGTTCGTGCACGGCCTGCGGAGCGTCCTCCCTGGCCAGTTCGACCAGGTCGCCGACGAGCGCGGAGAGCTCGGTGATCTGCCCGCGCACGTCCTCGAACATCTCCTCGCGGTCCTGTTCGGACAGCGCGGGCGCCCCCGGCTGCGCGGCGGCCATCAGCAGTTCCAGGTTGGTGCGCAACGAGGTCAGCGGCGTGCGCAACTCGTGCCCGGCGTCGGCGACGAGTCTTCGCTGCCGCTCCTGCGATTCGGCGAGCGCGCCGAGCATGTCGTTGAACGAGGTGGTGAGCCGGGCGAGCTCGTCGTCCCCGGACACGGGGATGGGCCGCAGATCCCCGGTCAGCGCGACGCGTTCGGTGGCCGCGGTGAGCCGTTGCACCGGGCGCAGCCCGGCGCTGGCCACGGCGGTGCCCGCGGCGGCCGCGAGCAAGATCCCCGCCCCGCCGATCACGACCAGCACCAGGCTCAGCTGCGCCAGCGTGGCCTTCGTCGGGGCGAGCGACTGCGCCATGACCAGCGCCCCGTTGTCCGCGGGCACCGCCACGATGCGGCTGTTGGTGGCGTCGTCGGTGCGGATGGACTTCGGCAGCTTCCCCTGCGCCACGGCCAGTTCCAGCGCCCCGGACGGCGGCCGCTTGCCCGGCGCCAGCTCCGCTCCGTTCGGATAGAGCACGCTGATCTGCAGGTTCGCCGCCGTGTAGAACGCCACGGGGACGCCCTGCAACCCTGCGGGAGCGCTGATCAGCGGCCCGGCTTCGGCTTCGACGGCACGGCGCAGCAGGCTGTCGTCGAGCTGCTCGTAGAGGCTGTCGCGCACGGTGAAGAACGCGCCGAGCGACACGAGCGCGACGGCTCCGGCCACGCACATCGCCGCCAGCAGCGTGACCCGGTTGCGCAGCGAGATGCGCTGCAACCGGTCGCGGCCGGGGCTCGCTTCGGGCGGTGGCGGGGCGGATTCGATCACGGCGGGGTCTCGCGGAGCACGTAGCCGACGCCGCGCACGGTGTGGATCAAGCGGGGTTCGCCTTCGGCCTCGGTCTTGCGGCGCAGGTATCCGACGTAGACCTCCAAGGCGTTGCCCGAGGTCGGGAAGTCGTAGCCCCACACGTCCTCCAGCAACCGGCTGCGGGTGAGGACCTGCTTGGGGTGCGCCATCAGCAGTTCCAGCAGCGCGAACTCGGTGCGGGTGAGGCTGATGGGGCGGTCGCCGCGGCGCACTTCGCGGGTGCCGGGGTCGAGGTCGAGGTCGGCGAAGTGCAGCGCGGGCGGGCTGTCGTAGCCGTCGTCCTCGGCCGGGGAGGCGCGGCGCAGCAGGGCGCGCAGCCGGGCCAGCAGCTCTTCCAGCGCGAACGGTTTCGGCAGGTAGTCGTCTGCGCCCGCGTCGAGGCCGGCGACCCGGTCGGAGACGGCGTCGCGGGCGGTGAGCACCAGGATCGGCAGGTCGTCGCCGGTGCTGCGCAACCTGCGCGCCACCTCCAGGCCGTCCAGGCGCGGCATCATCACGTCGAGGACCATCGCGTCCGGCCGCTGGTCGGCCAGCCAGTTCAGGGCCTGTTGACCGTCCGCGGCGAGTTCCACCTGGTAGCCGTTGAACTGCAACGAGCGACGCAGCGACTCGCGCACGGCCCGGTCGTCGTCGACGACGAGGATGCGCATGCGGACAGTGTTGCGCGAAGCCCTGAGAAGGACCTGAGAACGGGCCTCAACGCGCCCCGGACCCGCCCGGATGTGACTCGACTCCCAGCCGCACCAGCGGTTTCGCCGCCCGCCCCGTCAACGGAGACGTCCCGGTGGCCTGCCCGCGATCACGTTGCGAGCAGGCCACCGGGCAACACCGGCGCGACGGCTTCTCACCGCTGCTGGAAGTAGCGGATCAGGTTGCGCGGGACGAGCTTGCGCTCTCCGTCGACGACGATCGGCACCAGTTCGGGAGCGGTCGCCTTCCACTGCGAGCGCCGGTGCCGGGTGTTGCTGCGGGACGTCTTGCGTTTCGGAACTGCCATGCGGTGCTCTCCTCAGCGGGTGCGGTTGCCGTAGCGGCGGCGGAACTTCTCGACGCGGCCTTCGCTGTCGAGGACTCGCTGGTTCCCCGTCCAGAACGGGTGCGAGTCGGCGGTGATGTCGACGACGATCAGCGGGTAGGTCTCGCCGTCCTCCCAGGTGACGGTGTCCTCCGACGTCGCGGTCGAGCGGGTCAGGAACCGGGTTCCGGTGGAGCGGTCCTGGAACACGACCGGGCCGTACTCGGGATGGATGTTCGGTTTCACGTGTCTCCTCCTCGTGCTGGGACGACCTTGCTCGCCCGAGCGGGCTCGGGTGCCGGGACTACCCCGCGGCACCGCCTGCTCATGCCCGCCGTGCGGGTTCTCACCGGTCGCCGCCGCGTTCGCGCGACGCGGGCGCCTGTTCCGGTTCGTCTTCGGCGCACGGGTCCTCGTGCCACTCCCCGAACGGGTCCGGGAAGTCGCGCCACGCGGCCTCGCCGAGCGCCAGCTCCTCGTCGGTGAGCAGCGCAGCCAGCAGCGCGTCGCGGATGTCGCCGGGCTTCGCCTCGTGCGCGATGACCACGAGCTCCTGCAGCCGGTCGCCGTAGTAGTCGTCCCAGTTCAGCGAGGCCTTGACCTGGCGTTCCGGGTCCACTTCGGCCCACTGCTCGGGGCTCTGAGTCACCAGCCACGGCCCGGCGTGCCCGACGCGCAGACCGCCGCCCGCGGATTCGAGCCACAGCGCGGTGTCCGGCTGGCTGGCGACCCAGGCGCGGCCGCGGGTGCGCACGACTCCGTCGAGCAGCACGTCCAGCGAGTCGTGCAGGCGCTCGGGGTGGAACGGGCGGCGCTGCTCGAAGACGACCACGGAGACCCCGGCCTCGTCGTCGAGCGGGGGCTGCCCGCGCAGCAGCGGCCCGTGCGCGCCGTCGACCTCGCCGCGCCGGGCGTTGTCCGGGACGCGGCGCAGCAGCGCGGGCAGGTCGAGCCCGGCGAGCGCGGCGAACGGCGCGGCCGGGGTGAGCCGGTGCAGCACGGCTTCGCTGCGCACGGCCTGCCAGCGGTCGGCGTCGCCCGCGAGCACGACGGCGTCGGCGAATTCGACCTGCCCGACGCCGACCTGCGCGACGGTGCGCTCGTCGTCGGGGCTGCCGGCGAGCCCGCGTTCGTAGAGGGGTTCGTCGCCGCCCGCGTCGGTGAGCCAGCTCGGCAGGTCGACGGCGGTGACGACGGCCTGGACTTCGACGTCCTCGGCCACGGGCGCGGAGTCGACGACGACGTGCTCGATGGCCCAGCAGATCGCCTCGGGTTCCAGCGACGGGTCGAGGCGCACGACGATGCGCCGCACGTCGGGGGCGGCGGCGAGCCTGCGCAGCAGCGGCAGGAAGTCCTCGCGCAGCGTGCAGGAGACGCAGCCGTGGGCCAGTTCGAGCACGGTGAGCTGTTCGGAGTCGCCTTGCCGGAGGTGGCGGCGGACGACTCCGCCGGTGACCTCGCGCAGGTCGTGGTGCACGACGGCGGTGCCCTGCGGGTCGGTGGCGCGGGCGGATTCCGCGGTCGCCGCGACGTGCTCTTCGTGGAGCCCGGCCACCATGATCAACGGCACTCGGGCGGTCCGGGACGGTTCGGTTCTGTTGCCCACCTGCGGCCCCAATCGGGAACGGTTTTCATCTGCTGTGCCGACACGGTACCCTTAATGAAAACGACTGTCGTTACCAGGAGGCTCAGGTGTCAATCCGCTGCCAAGTGACCGGGAAGGAGCCCGGCTACGGCAAGCAGGTGTCGCACTCCCACGTGCGCACCAGCCGCCGCTGGCTGCCCAACGTGCAGCAACGCCGGTACTGGCTGCCCTCGGAGAACCGCTGGATCCGGCTGCGGGTCTCGGCGAAGGGCATCAAGACCATCGACAAGCGCGGCATCGAGTCCGTCGTCGGCGAGATGCGAGCACGAGGGGAGCGCGTCTGATGGCGAGCAACGACATCCGCCCGGTGATCAAGATGCGCTCCACCGCCGGCACCGGATTCACCTACGTGACCAGGAAGAACCGCCGGAACAACCCGGACCGCCTGCGCCTGCGCAAGTTCGATCCGGTCCTCGGCAGGCACGTGGAGTTCCGCGAGGAGCGCTGAGCGCGCCCGACTACCCCGAAGGAGGCCAGGTGGCCAAGAAGTCCAAGATCGCCCGCAACGAGCAGCGCAAGGTGATCGTGGCCCGGCACGCCCAGCGGCGCGCGGAGCTCAAGCGGATCATCTCCGCGCCGGGCAGCTCCGCCGAGCAGCGCGACGCCGCCGTGGCGGAGCTGTCCCGCCAGCCGCGCGACGCCAGCGCGACCCGCGTCCGCAACCGCGACGCCGTGGACGGCAGGCCGCGCGGGTACTTCCGCAAGTTCGGGCTCTCCCGAGTGCGCCTGCGCCAGCTCGCGCACCACGGCGAGCTGCCCGGCGTGACCAAGTCGAGCTGGTGATCACCGTGGCGACCAACGACCGCAGACCACCCCGCCGCAAGCAGAACCTGCTGCGCAAGGAGGGCGTCGTCCAGGTGGACTGGAAGGACGCGGCGCTGCTGCGCAAGTTCCTCTCCGATCGCGGCAAGATCCGATCGCGCCGGGTGACCGGGCTGACCATGCAGGAGCAGCGGGAAGTCGCGAACGCGATCAAGAACGCGCGCGAGATGGCCCTGCTCCCCTACCCGAGCCCCGCCAAGCGCTGACCCCACCGGACCCCCGAGCGGGCCTCCCGCAATTTCGCGAGAAATTGCGGGAGGCCCGGCAAAGGAACGCGCCAGGATCAGCCATCACCCCAGCGCACGACCTCCGTGAGTCGATCATGGCGGCGTGGCGGGCTTTCGATTTCTCGTGAAATTGCGCGAGTCGTCCACAGGTGGCGGATTCGTCCACCGCCGTTTCCGCCATGGTCGAGGCGGCCGGTCACCGTCCCGTGGACCGGCGGGTGCCGCCGCGTGCACAGCGGGTCACGACCCGTCCCGATGTGCTCCCCACCATCACGCCCGGAGCGGACGGCACGGCAGGATCGAGCCAATGACCACCGCTCGATCCACCGACCCGATGCCCGCGGCCGACCTCTACGACGTGCTGGCGCGCCGCCGCGACGTCCGTTCCGAGTTCACCGGCGGCGAGATCCCCGCCGACGTGCTGCACCGGGTGCTGACGGCCGCCCACAGCGCGCCCAGCGTGGGCCTGAGCCAGCCGTGGGACTTCGTGCTGGTCCGCGACGAGTCCACCCGGCGCGCCTTCCGCGAACACGTGCTCGCCGAACGCAGCGTGTTCGCCGCCGAGCTCAGCGGCGAGCGCGCCGACACCTTCTCGAAGATCAAGGTCGAGGGCATCGTCGAATCCGGCCTGGGCATCGCCGTCACCTACGACCCGGACCGCGGCTCCCCCGCCGTGCTGGGCAGGCACGCGATCGCCGACGCCGGCCTGTACTCGGTCTGCCTGGCCATCCAGAACCTGTGGCTGGCCGCGACCGCCGAAGGGCTCGGTGTGGGCTGGGTGAGCTTCTACCGGGAGGACTTCCTGCGCCGCCTGCTCGACATCCCGAGCGGCGTGCGGCCGGTCGCGTGGCTCTGCGTGGGTCCCGTCGACGCCCTCGCGGAAACCCCTGACCTCGAACGACACGGCTGGCGGCGGCGCGCTCCGCTGGAGGACGTGGTCCATCACGACAAGTACCGGCGCGGCGAGCCCCGGTAGCCTGTAGCAGGACGCGGGGAACGGGGCACGAGGGACACGATCTCGGAGACGCCGTGCGACAGGATGATTCGTTGATGTCGGGGCACATCCCCGCGCAGGATCGTCGTGTGCGGCTGCTGCTGGACTCCGGTCGGCTGCACGAGGCCGACGTGGCCTTCGACGAGCTCATCGCCACCGGCGTGAACCGGGTGGGCGAGCAGTGGAACCGGGCGACGGTGCTGGTGCACCGGGCGTGGTTGTCCTGGCGGCTCAACCGGATCCCGCAGGCGCTCGAACTGGCAGCGGAGGGCTGGACGGAGCTGGATTCCGACCAGCCCGCGGGCAAGTCGGCGGCCCAGACCATCAGCATCCTCGGCAACCTGCTGGAGACGATCGGGCACCGCGCCTCCGCGCTGGAGCTGATGACGCTCGCCGTGCAGGTGGCGCGCAAGGCCGGTGATCCGGAGACGCTGGCGCACTGCCTGGTCCGCCAGGCCAGCGCGCTGATCTTCCGCTCGGTGGCGCGGGACGTGGAGTCGGCGGAGCGGCTGTTCACCACGGCCCGCGACCTGTTCGACGAGGCGCTGCTGGTCGTCGACAAGGGCCAGCTGCAGCGCGTGGCGCTCGCGGGCGGTGCGCGGGCGCTGGCCGGGCTGGGCCGGCTGCCGGAGGCGGACCGGCTGGCCCGGCGTTCCTTGGAGCTGAGCAAGCAGACCGACGATTGGTTCTGCATGGCGGTGGCCAATTGGGTGCTGGCCGTGGTCCACCGGGACGAGGGCGATCTGCACGAGGCCCGGACCTTCGCGAGCCGCGCGCTGGACAACGCCGAGAGCATCGGCGACACGATGCAGATGATGCGGTATTCGCTGGACTTGGCCGCGATCTGCGTGCAGCTCGGCGACGCGGTG
Organism: Saccharopolyspora sp. NPDC002578; assembly: GCF_053592695.1. Taxonomy (NCBI): domain Bacteria; kingdom Bacillati; phylum Actinomycetota; class Actinomycetes; order Pseudonocardiales; family Pseudonocardiaceae; genus Saccharopolyspora; species Saccharopolyspora sp. NPDC002578. Next base: position 31,237 of record NZ_JBSFWJ010000026.1, read on the forward strand.
GGCGAGGCGGCGGCGCTGCGGCGCACGGTGCGCGCGAGCGGGATCGCGGTGGAGACCTTGCAGGAGGGTCTGGGGCAGGCGCTGGAGCAGCGGCGGGTCGCGGTGCAGGCGCAGCGGATGGCGACGGCCGCGCAGGAGGCCGCGGTGCGGGATCCGCTGACGGGCCTGGTGAACCGCCTCGGCCTGCAGCGCCAGGCGCCGGTCCTGCTGGAGACCACGGCGTCCCAGGGGCGCATCCCGTGGTTGGTCCTGCTCGACGTGGACTGGTTCAAGGATGTCAACGATCTTGCAGGTCATGCGGCAGGCGACGCGACGTTGCAGGAGGTCGCGCACTTGTTGCGACGGGAGTGCCGCGCGGACGACCTGCTCTGCCGCTGGGCCGGGGACGAGTTCGTGGTGCTGCTGGTGGACGACGCGGAGGATCCCCGCCATGCGGGCCCGGTCGTCGCGGAACGGATCCGCGCGGCCGTGGACCGGCACGATTGGCGCCTGGTGCTGGGCCGCACCCGGCAGCCGCCGACGGTGAGCATCGGCGTCGCCGGTGGCCCCGCGAAGCTGGACCACCTGTTCGCGGCGGCGGACATCGCGCTGTACCGGGCGAAACGGGCCGGGCGGAACCGGGTGGAGATCGACCGGGGAGATCCGGAGCAGGACCGGCCGGAGATCCAGGGCGGTTAGGATCGGCGGCCGTGCCCGCCGCCGACGCCGCCCCCGACGCGGACTCCCCGATCACGCGTGGACAATCCGCCCCGGAGTCCCGGAGTCCCGGAGTCCCGGAGTCCCGGAGTCCCGGAGTCCCGGAGTCCCGGAGTCCCGGAGTCCCGGAGTCCCGGAGTCCCGGAGCGGGGGCTGTCGTGGCTGAGCGGGCGGATCGCTGGTCCACGATCCCGGTTCGCCGCCGGGTGCTCGGGGTGGTCCGCACCTTGACCGCGCTGGACCGGTTGCACGACGTCTTCGCCGTGCTCGCGGACGATTTCCGCGTGGAGGCGCGCTTCACCGTCGCGGCCGGTTCGGAGTTCGAGGCGGATCTGCAGGACCACTTGGACGCGGCACGGATGCGTTCGCTGCCGTGGCGGGACGCGACGAAGGACCACGTCGACCTGGCGATCTCCCCCAGCAGCAACGGCGCCCTGCACGAGCTGGACGTCCCGGTGCTGACGCTCCCGCACGGCGCGGGCTACCACAAGCTCCGCCCGACGGATTCGGGTGTGGCGCGGGGGATTTCCGGTCTGTCGCCGGAGCAGCTGCTGCACGGGGGCCGAGTGGTCCCGGAGGTGCTGGCGCTCTCGCACGAGAACCAGCTGGCGCTGCTGCGCGATTCCTGCCCCGAGGCGGCCGAGCGCGCGATCGTCGTCGGCGATCCCTGCTACGCCCGGCTCCGAGCGAGCCTGCCGATGCGCGAGCACTACCGCGCGGAACTGGGCGGGCGGCGGACGGTGCTGATCAGTTCGACCTGGGGCCCGCACTCGTTGTTCGCCCGCCACCCGGAGCTGCCCGCGGAATTCGCCGCGATGTTCCCGGATTCGCAGGTCGTGCTGGTGCTGCACCCGAACGTCTGGTCCCGGCACGGCACGTGGCAGCTGGGCCAGTGGACCCGCCGGGCGCGGCGGGCGGGGCTGGTCGTGGTCCCGCCGCAGCGGGGTTGGCGCGCTGCGCTGGTGGCCGCGGACGTGGTCGTGGCCGACCACGGTTCGCTGGCGCTGTACGCGGCGGCGCTCGGGAAACCGCTGCTGTCGGCGGGTTTCGGCGACACCGAGGTCGCGCCGGGCACGCCGATCGCGGAGCTCGGCGCGCGAGCGCGGCGGCTGCGCGCGGGAGATCTCGTGCGCCAGGTGGACGGCGCGACACCGGTCCCCGGCCACGAGGACCTGGAGGCGCGGGCCTTCCTGCCGCCGCTGAACGCGGTGTCCCGGCTCCGCGCGGTCCTCTACGACCGGCTGGGCCTGCCGGAACCCGCGTTCCCGGCCGCCCCGGAACCGGTCACCCCGTTCACCCCGCAGCCCTGGCTCGACTAGTCGAGCAGCGCGCGCAGGCGCGGGGCGTCCGGGTCGTGCTCGGTCTCCAGGATGTCGACCGCCTCCGCCAACGCGTCCCGGGCCGCGGCCTCGTTCCCGTTGTGGCGCAAGGACTTCGCGAGCAGTTCGAGCGGTTCGGCCAGGTCGTGTCCTCCGCCGCCCGCCCGGATCCCGGCTTCGGCGACGCGCAGTTCCTCGATCGCCTCCGCGTGCCGTCCCAGCGCCTGGTGCGCGCGTGCGGCGACGACCCGGATGCGGCCGGGCGTGCGCCGATCGTTCGGGAACTCCCGGAGCCGGTGCCGCGCGGAGTCCAACGCCTCCAGCGCAGCCCGCGGATCTCCCCGCCCGACCAGCGACCGCCCGATGAGGTATTCCTGCAGCGCGACGGCACGGGGTTTGCCGAGTTCGAGGTTGATCTCCCGGGACTGCGCGAACAGCGCCAGCGCCCCGTCCCAGTCCTGCACCGCGGCCCGCTCCTTGCCGAGGAATTCCAGCGCCGAGGCGAGCACCCGCCGGTGCCCGGCCTGCTCCGCGAGCGTCCGCGCCCGTTCACCGGATCGCCGCGCCGCCGCGAAGTCCCGCAGTTCCAGCAGGAGCTGGGTCTGCAGCGTGCGCAGCCGCGACTCGGCGACGGCGTCACCGCACCGCTCGGCCGCGGCTACGCCGAGCTCCAGCGCGGGCACCATGTCCGCGTAGTACTTGTGCTGGTGGTGCAGAGTCCACAGCGGACTGTCGCAGAGCGAGATCACCGCACGGTCCCACCCGTGCTCGAAAGCGGCGGCGAGGACGTGGACGAGGTTCACCCGCTCCCGCTCCAGCCACGCCAGCGCGGCGTCCCGCGTGAACGGTTGCGGCCCCGCGACCAGCGGGTCGTCCTGCCCGATCCGCAGCCGGTCCGGCTCCATGACGGCACGGTCCGCGTAGGCACCCCGTGCCCGGTACCAGTCCACGAGCCGCCGCAGCGCGCCGCCGTCCTCACCGCGCAACCGTGCGGCGTGGAGGCGGACGAGGTCGTGGAACCGGTATTCGCCCCGGTCGGTGCACTCCAGCAAGTTCGCGTCGTGCAGGTCGTAGAGCAGGTCTTCGGCGTCGTCGGAGGAGATCTCGGCGAGCGCGGCGACGACCTCGGCGGAGAAGGTCGGCCCGGGCACGTGCCCCAGCGACCGGTACAGCTCGCGCTGCCGCTCGGTGAGCGCGGCGAGTACCTGCTCGAAGTGCTCCAGCACGACCGGCACACCGTCCTCGATGAACTTCTCCAGCCGCCCTTCGCCTTCCAGGTCGGCCACGACCCGCGCCAACGCGCGCCCCGGCCGCTTCGCCAGCAGGCCCGCGGTGATCCGGAGCGCGATCGGCAACCCGCCGCACAGCTCCACGAGCCGCCGCGCCTGTTCCGGCTCGTCGTCCACCCGTTCCCGGGCCCCGACGCGCAGCAGCTCCACACCGGATTCCGCGTCGAGCCGCCGCAACCCCAGCGGAACCACGCCCCGGACGACGAGCTCCGGCCACTGCCGCCACCCGATGAGCACCAGCAAGCCGTTGGCCGAGGTCGGCACCAACGGCAGGAACTCCGCTGGTGCCGCCACGTTGTCGAGCACCAGCGCCACGTCGTGCTCGCGGGTGAAGCTGCGGAACCGCCCCTCGGCCGAGTCCGCGTCGACGGGCACCTCCAGCCCGAAGGCGCGCAGGCAGTGCTCGATCACCCGCTGCTTCGACGCGGGCCGATCCTGCAGATCGATGCGGACCACGTGCCGGAAGACCTGCGAAGACTCGTGCATCCACTGCCGCACCAGTGCCGTCTTCCCTGACCCCCGCGGCCCGGTGACCAGCACGCAGGCCGGGTAGTCCCCGCTGCGAGCCACCGCCGCATCCAGCTCGGCGCGCTCGGTTTCGCGGTCCACGAACCCGGCCTGCCCCGGCGGCATCTCCTCCGCGCGCAACGCCACCGGAACCCGCTGGTGGACGTGCACCTGCCCGATCGACCCTGCCTGGATGAGCTGCTCGACGTCGCCGCGGTTCTCGTTGCCCATGCCCACTCCCCCAGACCGCATCGGCACGGCCGGCTCGGCTCTCCAGTGACGATCACCTCACCATACGCGACCACTCGATCACCAACGGCCGCTTCACCACTCCCTGCTGTCGCCCGGCGATCCCCGGCCGGTACCCTCCGAGGGTCGACACGTCGACGCACGCCCCCGTAGCTCAGGGGATAGAGCACGGCTCTCCTAAAGCCGGTGTCGCAGGTTCGAATCCTGCCGGGGGCGCATTTTCGCTGGTGAAGGACGCGAGGATTCGGTCGGTTCAAGATCGACCCCCGCTGAACCCTGCAATCGAGATCAGTTCTCCGACGCCTCGGATTCCTGTGCGAGTCGCCATGCCGCGTAGTCGCGGGCGAGACCGGCCCGGTGGTGCAGGCCGGGGCCGGTGCGAGTGATCGTCCAGTGCGTCCACATGCCCGCGAGGTAGACGGCGAACGCGGTCAGGTGCGCGTCGTCGGTGCCCTGCAACCCCTTCAAGTGGGTGCGCGCCCACTGCTCGGCGTCGGCTGGCTCGTGTCCGGCTTCGATCAGCCGGAGAACGATGAACGCCGGATCGACCCAGGCAGCTCCCGCGCCGGGGAACGCCCAGTCGATCACGCGGGCGGGGCCGTCGCCGATGATGATCTGATCCCCGTGCAGGTCGGTGTGCACGAGCCGATCACCGTCGACCAGCGTCGGGAACGCAGCCGACCATCGAGCCGCATCGGCTAGGTCCCACCCTTCGATGAGCTCAGGCGCATCGGCGTCGAGGCGTCCCCACCAATCGTAAGCGCCGAACCGCTTCCGCAAGGGCCGCGTGTCGTCACCGGGGCGAGCCCCGATCCGATTGACCACGTCAGCTACGACCGGCAGATCGACCGATCCGGTGCTCAGATCCGCGGGGCGACCGGTCAGGTACTCGAACCCGACCACGAGCCATTCCCCGATGTCCTCGGAAAACAGCACAGCGGGCGCCAAGTCTCCGGCGAGCGTGCTGGTGGTGATCTCGTTGCGCAGGTGCCGCATTCGCCGACTGACGCCTTCGACGCCCTTGACGAACACGCGCCCGGCGGCGGTGTCGAGCACCGCGGCGAGGTCGCTGCTGCGCCCGTTGGTGATGTCAACCGCGGACGAGACGGGGCCGACGTGCCCCCGCACGAAATCCCGCACCTCGCCGGGAAGTTCCTGCCAGGTGGTCACGTCGGCCCCTTCGATCACTTGCGGGTGTCGGTGTTCTCGTTGCCGTCCGTGCCCGACGCAGCGCAATTGCCTTCCTCGTGGCAGCTACCGCACTTGTAGGCGTCCACGATCCACAGCTCAGCGTCGACGGCGTATCCGGCGCGGCGGATGGCGTCGATCGTGCATCCCGCACGCTCGCCGGGGACTGGCCCGGGGCACCGCCCCGATCAGGTGCCACCCGTCGGTGCCGCCTGGCGCCTTTCCCACCGCCTGGTGCAACGACCCTCGCCGTCGACCAAGCGCCGGGGTGATCGGTGACGAATCTCCGGTGTCCGTCGAGATGACCATTCGGGCGGTGGCCGGGTGACGCGGTCGAAGCCGCCGGGGTGGGGGAAGGAACCACGTGTTCGGTCGGAACCAAGTCGTCAAGATGATCAACCGGAGCTCGGAGAACCAGACTGATCGGCGCCGCTTCCTGCGCAGTGCCGGGTTGGGCGGTCTGGGGGTGGTCGGTGCCACCACGATGTCGTCCGCGGTGTTCGCTCCGGCGGCCACCGCGGCGGAGGCGCCCAGCGATGGGGCGGTCCTCAACTTCGCGCTCAACCTGGAGTACCTGGAAGCGCAGTTCTACTCCTACGCCGTGACCGGAGCGGGCATCCCGGACAAGCTGACCGGTGGTGCGGGGGCTCGCGGCGGGGTGACCGGCGGCCACTCCGTGCGGTTCGAGAGCAAGATGGTCCGCCAGTACGCCGAGGAGATCGCGGCGGACGAGCGGGCGCACGTGGAGTTCCTGCGCAGCGCGCTGGGCTCGGCCGCGGTGGCGCAGCCGGAGATCGATCTGCAGAACAGCTTCACCGCCGCGGCGCAGGCCGCCGGTCTGGTCCGGTCCGGGGAGGCGTTCGACCCGTTCGCCAACGAGGACAACTTCCTGCTGGCGGCCTACTTGTTCGAAGACGTCGGGGTGAGCGCGTACAAGGGTGCCGCGCCGCTGGTGTCGAACAAGACTTATCTGGAGGCGGCGGCGGGGATTCTCGCGGCCGAGGCCTATCACGCGGCGAACATCCGCAGTGCGCTGTACTCGAAGGACACCGGTCTGCTGGGGACGGGGCTGCTCGGCCGCGACCTCAAGGAAGCTTCGGTCAAGCTCTCCGATGCCCGGGACTCCTTGGACGGCGCCGACGATCTCGATCAGGGCGTCGTGGACGAGAACGGGCGGGCCAACATCGTGCCCACCGATCAGTTCGGCGTCACCTACAGCCGCAGCGCCGGTCAGGTGCTCAACATCGTGTACCTGACCAACAAGGAGGCGACCTCGGGCGGGTTCTTCCCGCGCGGGGTCAACGGCGAGATCAACACGAGCGCCGCCAACGGCTGAGCGCGCGCCGGTTCGCCTGGCCCGGTGCGGCTCCCCGGGTCGGGCGGATCGGCCAGCGTCGGCACGATGCCCGGGCGGCACCCGGCGTCCGCCGCCGAACGGCCTTCACCTCGCGGAGCGGCACCGGCCGATCACTTCGCGCCCTCCGGGTAACCGCGCTTCTGGCTCCACAGCTTCGGGCGCTTGCCGGCGAATTCGTGCACGTAGCCGCAGTCGGCGCAGATCAGGCCCACGGCGGACTGGTTCGCCCACGCCATGCTGATCAGCTCGGCTCCCGAGGAGTTCAGCTTGACCTCGCGGGACCAGAACGCGTCGTGCCCGCACACCACGCATCGGACGGCCCGCCCCTTCACGGTGGCGAGCTTCGGTTTCATCTCGAACATTCCCATGGGTATCGACGGTGCCAGTGCGCCGACCGCACCGGCATCAGCCGATCGGTCCGGGCAGGTCGACCTCGATGGTGAGGCCGCCGTCGGGGCGCGCGGTGGCGGTGGCGGTGCCGTGGTGGCTGCCCGCGATGGCGCGGACGAGGGTGAGGCCGAGGCCGTGGCCGCGGGATCGGGTGCGGGTGCGGTGGCGGTGGAACGCCTCGAAGAGCCGGTCGGCGGCTTCGGCGGGGATCGGCTCGCCGGTGTTGGTGACGCGGATGGTCACCGCGCCCTCCGACGTCGCGATGGTCAGGTGCGCGCTGCCGCCGGGGTGGTTGTGGCGGACGGCGTTCTGCAGCAGGTTGATCACCAGGTGGTGCAGCAGGTCCTGGTCGCCGTCCACGCGGGCGGGGCGCAGGTCGGCGCGGAGGTCGATACCGCTCGCGGCCGCTTCGTCGCGCACCTGGTCCAGGGCGTGCTCGGCGACGGCGGTGAGGTCGACGGGGTGCGGGTCCGCGATGCCGTGGTCGGCGCGGGACAGGGCGAGCAGGGACTCCACTGTCGTGATGCTGCGGTCGTTGGTGGCGAGCAGTTTCGGGGCGAGCGCGGCGAGTTCGTGGTCCGCGGGGTGGGCGAGGGCCACTTGCAGCATGGTGCGGGTGGTGGCCAGCGGGGTGCGCAGTTCGTGCGAGGCGTTGGCGGCGAAGCGCTGCTGGGCTTCGAAGCTGGTGTGCAGGCGGTCGAGCATCGTGTCGATGGTGTCGGCGAGTTCGGTGAACTCGTCGCGGCGGCCGTCGAGCTGGATGCGTTCGTGCAGGTTGTCGCCCGCGACGGTGCGCGCGGTGGAGGCGATGCGGTGGACGGGGGCGAGGATGCGCCCGGCGATGATCCAGCCGAGCAGGAACGCGACCAGCGCCAATCCGATGAGCGCGACGCTGGAGACCTGCAGCAGCACGTCCAGGAAGTCGTCCCTGGTGGCGATGGTCGCCTCGAAGGCGGGGCGGATCGCGATCGCGCCGTCGGACGGCGTGCCCGGTCGTTGCAGCAGCGTGCTCGGCGCCGGGGCGTAGCGCGGGACGTAGCGCATCAGGGCGTAGACGGTGGCCAGCAGCAGCAATCCGCAGGCCAGCACGGCCCCGCCCAGCAGCAGGGTGAGCCGGACGCGGATGGACATCCGGCTGCGCCGCAGGGTCGCCGAGATGCTCACGCGGTGGCTCCCAGGTAGTAGCCGACTCCGGTGGCGGTGCGCAGGATCGGCGGGTCGCCGAGCTTGCGGCGCAGCGTGGAGACGGTGATGCGCACCGCGTTGGTGAACGGGTCGGCGTGCTCGTCCCACGCCTTCTCCAGCAGCTGCTCGGCGCTGAGCACCGCGCCGTCGGCGCGCATCAGCAGTTCCAGCACGGCGAATTCCTTGCGGGTCAGCCGCAGCGGCCGGTCGCCGCGGTGCGCGTCGCGGCGCGCGGGGTCGAGCCGCAGGTCGCCGTGGTGCAGCACGGGTGGTGCCGCGGGCGCGGCGCGGCGGCGCAGGGCGTGCAGCCGGGCGACGAGTTCGGGGAAGTCGAACGGTTTGACCAGGTAGTCGTCCGAGCCGAGGGAGAGCCCGTCGACCTTGTCGGCGAGGCGCCCGGCGGCGGTGAGCATCAGGATGCGGCATTCGGGGTGTTCGGCGACCACCTGCCGGCAGACGTCGTCGCCGTGCACACCGGGGATGTCCCGGTCCAGCACCATCACGTCGTACTCGTTGACGGCGACGCTCTCCAGCGCGGTGATCCCGTCCCCGGCGATGTCCACGGCCATGCCCTCCTTGTGCAGGCCGGACCGCAACGCCTCGGCGAGGAAGTCCTCGTCCTCCACGACCAACACCCGCACTGTGCCGCCCTTTCCGCGCCCGCGCTCCACCTGGCGGGAGCGTGCACATCGTCCACCCGCGGGCATATGGCGGACATATGGAGATCGCCAGACACCCGCGATAACCCCGGTCTGGCTTCATGGGTTCCGAACGCGGCGCACCGCCGAGGTTCACCTCCGGCGGATCGGCCGCCGGGCGGATTTCCGCACCAGGAAAGGACATTCCCATGCTCGCTCTGCGCAAGAAGGTCGTCGTCGCCGCTGCCGGTCTCGCCATCGTGCTCGGTGGCGCGGGCGGCGCCGTCGCGTTCGCCGGGTCGGACTCCGCACCGACCCCGCCGCTGGAGTGCTCGCCGTCCGTCCCGTTGGAGCGCGGCGCCCCCGGCTTGAAGACCGAGCCCGCGAAGCAGATCGGTGCGGCGCAGGACCAGCCGGGCACGCCGGTCGAGTGCGCGCCGTCGGTCCCGCTGGAGCCGGGCACGCCCGCCGTTCCCGCGCAGCCGATCCAGTCGCTGCCGGTCGAGCTGGAGCCGGGCACGCCCGCCGTCCCCGCGAACCCGGCAGGCGAGTGACCGTTCGGCTCCCCGACGTCCTGGCACGTCGGGGAGCCGTTCCGCTAACCCGCGACGACGATGATCCGCGCCTGTCCGGGATCACCGGAACCGACGGTGACGTGGAGGATCTCGGCCGCGCCGCCGCTGCGCCGGTGCCGCAGGCGCACCGTCCAGGATTGCCCGTGGCGCTCGGATTCCACGACCTCCAGCAGGGAATCCTCGCCTACCCAGTGCATCGTCAGGGCGGCACCGCGGGCGATGTCGCGGGCCTCCTGTTCGGTGAGCGCCGCGTCGGCCGCGTCCTCGCGCCGCCGATGCCAGCGCGAGGTCGCCGACCGGAACAGCGCTTTGGCGGCGGCCACGGTGGAGGCGTCCGCGCGGTTGCCGATCACGCCACCTAGACCGGCGGCCCCCACGTAGGACGCGACCTGGACGACGTACTCGACGTAGTCGACGAGCGCCCCGGGTGCTCCGCCGTAGGGCATGTCGCCGCGGGCCGGCGCGGGCGGGGCGTCCTCGTCGCGTCCGGTCTCGCGCGGTTCCTCCGTCGATCCCACGACTCGCCCCTCTCCCCCCGGGAACGTCCCGGCGCGTTTCGCTTGCGCCATCAGCAAACCAGAACCGGGCCCCGTGCACGGGCGGCTCGTCCACTTCCTCCGGCGGGGGTGCGGATCCGGCCGCTCAGCCGAGGCCGCAACCGCCTTCCGCGGCCGAACGGCCGAGGCACGGCTCCGCGAACCCGACCATGATCAGTGGTGTCACGGCCCTTCCAGGGGCTGGTCGGTGGAGCGAGGGATCGGGGGACGCGTGCGCGGTGCGGCGGACGAGCGGGGTGCCGGGCGGGTGCGACGGCCGTGGCGGACGGTGCGCAGGGTCGTGCTCGGCGCCGCGGGTGCGGTGCTGCTCGTCGGCGCCGTCGCCTTCGGGATCGGCTACTGGATCTGGCCCACCCCCGATCCTCGGCTGATCGCGGCGGAGACGAACCAGTCCGTGGCGGTGCTGCACTCCGATCGAACCGAGATGACGCGGATCGTGCCGCCCTCCGGCGACCGGACGATGGTGGCGGACCTGCACGGGGAGGTGTCGCGGCCGATGCGCGACGCCACCCTCGCCGCCGAGGACATCTCCTTCTACCGCAACCCGGGTTTCGACGTCGCCGGCATCCTCCGGGCGATGTGGGCGCAGGCGACGGGCAGCGCCGGGGGCGGCTCCACGATCACCCAGCAGTACATCAAGCTCGCCACCGGCGCCGACGAGCACAGCTACTTCCGGAAGTTCAAGGAGGTGGTGCTCGCGTTCAAGGTGACCAACGAGCTGTCCAAGGACGACATCCTCAAGGCCTACATGAACACCGCCTACTACGGGCGCGGCGCCTACGGGATCCACGCCGCCGCCGAGGCGTACTTCGGGAAGCTGCCCCGCGACCTCGATCCGAGCGAATCCGCGCTGCTGGCGGGAATGGTGCAGCGCCCCACCGAGAACGATCCGGCGTACGACCCGGAGCAGGGGCGGGCGCGCTGGGAGTACGTCGCCGGGCAGATGCAGCGCCACGGCCTCGTCGACGCCCCGGCGGACATGCGGCTGCCCGAGACCCGCGGTCGCACCGAGTGGAAGCAGGAGAACACCACCGGCACCGCTTACCACGTCCGGCAGCTCGCGCTGGCGGAAGCCGAACGCGCCGGTTTCACCGAGGACCTGCTCCAGCGCAACGGCGCCTCGCTCGTCACCACCATCGACGCCGACGCGCAGCGGGCCGCCGAGGGGGCCGTCGCGGGCGTCGGCGGCCCCGAGCTGCACGCCGCGCTGGTCGCCGTCGAACCGGGCACCGGCGCGGTGCGCGCGTACCACAGCGGCACCGACACCGTCGGCGGCTACGACTGGGCCGCGGCCCCGCAGCAACCCGGCACTGCGGTGGATCCCGTGGTCCGCGTGGCCCAGGTGCGCGAAGGTCCCACCGCGGTCGTGGCGTGCGACGGGCTGGACTGCGGCGAGTCGGCGCAGGCCACCCCGACCGACCCGGATTCCGTCCGGGACACCGCGATCCGGCTGGGGCTGCTCGGCGACGAGGCGGGCCGGGCCGACGTCGTCGACCTGCTCGCGGGCGAGCACCCGCTGAGCGCGACCGATTTCGCGACCGCCTACGCCGCGCTCGTCGACGGCCACCGGGCCCGGCCGCACTTCCTCGCGGCGATCGTCGACCGGGACGGCCGCGAGATCTTCTCCACCACCCCGGATTCCCGGCCCGCTTTCGACGGCGACACCGGCCGCGTGGCGAGCGGCATCACCCGCACGATCTGGCCGGAGGTCCGTCCGCGGCCGGCGGCGCTCGAATCGGGGCGCTACTACTCGATGACGGCGTGGGCGAACGGGTTCACCTCGCGGTACGCGACGTCGATCGTGCTCAGCGCCGCCGACGCGGAGAACAAACCCCGCTCGCTCGTCGACGCCGACGGCCGCCCGCTCCCCGGCGAATCCACCGCGGAGAAGATCTGGGAGCAGTTCATGATCAGCGTGGTCGAGTAGCGGGGCGTCGTTCCCGGTGACCGTCCTAGGTCAGCACTCCGGCAAGTAGTCGGAGTACGGGTCGACGGCCGAGCCGTGCGTCCATCCGGTCACGCCGGTGGTGACATCGGTGTGGAAGTACCAATCGGAGCGTCCGTCGATCTCCTCGCCGTACGCCCCGCAGTGCATGTCGACCTGGTGCGCGACGTAACCGGACCCGATCGGCCCCTTGCTCCTGTTCGGCTCGGGCCGGATCGCCGCGCCGTCCACCAGGTAGTCCCCCTCGCCACCGCGCGGCGAGGCGGACAGCGCCGCCGGTGCCATCGCGGTGAAGCCGAGCGCGCATAAGGCTGCGACCAGGGCGAGCCGCCTGTGACCTGTTCTCATGGAAACCCCCATCGGTTGCTCCTGTTGACGGTGTCGTTGCAAGCGCAGGACCCTGCCACAGGCGCACATTCCCCAAGCCCACGAAGTCGATGTTCACTCGTTCAGAGCAACGCGGGGCCCGGGGCCCGGGTCGGCGCTCAGTTGCCGACGCCGAGGTCGGCCATGAACGCCGTCGGGTACCGGTCGCCGCGGGCCGATCCGCGCGGCACCGCCCGCTCGATCTCCGCCAGGTCCTCCGCGGTGAGCAGCACCCGCTCGGCGGGCAGCGCCTCGTTCAGGCGCTCGCGGGTGCGGGCGCCGACCAGGGGCACGATGTCCTCGCCCTGCGCGGCGACCCATGCGATGGCGAGCTGGGCGACGGTGCAGTCCTTGGCTTCCGCGACTCGCCGCAGCGCCTCCACCAGGGCGAGGTTGTGCTCGACGTTGCCGCTGCTGAACCGGGGCGACAGCACGCGGTGGTCGCCGGGAGCGTTGCGGTCCGCGCTCCAGTGCCCGGAGATGAGCCCTCGCCCGAGCACGCCGTAGGCGGTCAGGCCGATGCCGAGTTCGCGCAGCACCGGCAGCACCTCAGCCTCCACCGCGCGGGACAGCAGCGAGTACTCGATCTGCAGGTCGGCGATCGGGTGCACGGCGTGCGCCCGGCGGATCGTGTCGGCGTCGACCTCGGAGAGTCCGATGTGGCGCACGTACCCGGCTTCGACCATGTCCTTGATGGCGCCGACGGTGTCCTCGATGGGCACGGCCGGGTCGAGGCGGGCGGGGCGGTAGAGGTCGATGTGGTCGGTGCCGAGCCGGGTGAGGCTGTGGGCCAGCGAGTTGCGCACCGCTTCGGGCCGCCCGTCGTAGCCGCGGGGGATGCCGTCGGGTCCGCTGAGGGCGCCGAACTTGACGCTCAGCTGGTAGTCGTCGCGGTCGCGGTCGCGCAGGGCTTCGGCGAGCAGCAGTTCGTTGTGGCCCACGCCGTAGAAGTCGCCGGTGTCGATCAGGGTGACGCCCGCGTCGAGCGCGGCGTGCACGGTGGCGATGCTCTCCGCCCGGTCGGTGTCGCCGTAGGCGCCGGACATGCCCATCGCCCCCAGCCCGAGTGCGGAGGTCGTCGGTCCGGTGCTGCCCAGGTGGCGTGTCTGCATGGTGTGCTCCTCTGTCGTCGTCCTGCCGTCCACCTTGGGCCGCGACGGGGCGTGGTGGCAGCGAGCGTTCATCGTGGGAGAGCCGCTCCCTGGCTCGCGCCGAGGCGGCCGAGGAGCATGGGGGCATGCAGCGCGAGCAGTTGGCCCACTTCCTGCGCCGGCGCCGGGAATCGGTGCGTCCGGCCGATGTCGGCATCACCGAGGGCCCGCGTCGCCGCACCGCCGGGCTGCGCCGCGAGGAGGTGGCGATGCTGGCGGGCATGTCCGTGGACTACGTGGTGCGGCTCGAACAGGGCCGCAGCAGCCAGCCGTCGGAGCAGCTGATCGGCGCGCTGGCTCGCGCGCTGCGGCTCACCGATGACGAGCGCGACCACCTTTTCCACCTCGCCGGGCACCATCCGCCGTTCGCGGAGAGCGCGGCCCGGTTGGCCCGAGCGGGGTTGCTGCGCATGCTCGACCTGCTCGGCGACGTTCCGGCGGCGGTGCTCTCCGACCTCGGGGAGGTGCTGGCGCAGAACCGGATGGGCGTCCTGCTGATGGGCGATCAGATGGGTTTCACCGGCGATCGCCGCCACCTCGCCTACCGCTGGTTCACCGAGTCCGAGGACCACGCCCAGCTGCCGGAGGAGCGCGAGCGGCATTCCCGCGAGCTCGTCGCCGACCTGCGCGCGACGGCAGGCAGGCGTTCCGGTGATCCGGAGGTCGCGGCGTTCGTGGAGCGGCTGCGGGCGGTCAGCGAGGACTTCCGCCGCCGCTGGGACGAGCACGAGGTGGGTGTGCGCCGCGCCGACCGCAAGACGGTGGTGCACCCGAGGGTCGGCCCGGTGCTGGTGGACTGCGAAACCCTCGTCACCCCGGACCAGCGCCAGGAACTCCTGGTGCTCACCGCCGCCGACGCCGAGTCCCGCGAACGCCTGGACCTGCTCCGCGTCCTCGGCACCGAGGAGTTCCCGGCGGAGTCCACACCGGACAGGTGACCCCCGCGGGGTGGCCGGACCGGTGAGGTGTGGGCCGCTCACCGGTCCGGCCTTCCAGCGCCCGCCGGGGAGGAGGGCCGGGCGCCGGATGCCTCGCCGGAGCGTTCGCGGTCGGGGTCGCGAGCCGCTTCCGGCGAGGCGCGGTCCACCGCCGGGGGAAGCGGTGGATCGCGGTCGGGGTCAGGCCACCGCTGCGAGCGCGCGGCGGCCGAAGCCTGGAATCGGTGGCAGCCACTGCGGACGCGGCACGAGCCCCGGCGCGTCCGGATCCCGCTCCGGCCAGTCGATCCGCGGTTCGGGCGGGAGCGCGGCGCGGAAGGAACGGCGCTCCGCCAGCACCACCAAGGCGACGTCGAACGCGGAGGCCCATCCCGGCACGTGCTCGTTCCCGGTCACCGCGACGCAGGACTGGCACACCTCGCGCCCGTCCGGCGGCGGCGGGCCGTCGAGGACTCGGGACATGCGGCCGGTGAGCGGATGCCCGCACGTGGCGACGATCAGCGTCCCGCGCGCCGCCCGATCCACGACGTGCCAGGTCGAGCACCACTCCGAGGTGAGCCACGCCCGCCCGATCACGAGGCCGCGCCCGGTGCGTCGAGTTCGCGTCCTCCGGCGGACGACCGCAGGGCCATCACGCGGACGCACACCATGCACGGCATTCCGCCGACCCCGTCGAGGAATTCGGCCTCCGACTCCCCGATCACGGCCTCGCACAAGGAGAAGCAGGCCCCGGTCGGCAGGACCACCGCCTGGTGGACGACGCGTGCCGCCTCCCCGACCACTCCCGGCCGAAACCGCACGCGCACGACGTCACCGACGCCCATGAAGGCCTCCTGAGATGTCCAGAGCAGTCGCTCGATTCCGCGAGACCGTATCTCGATCCGCTCGGTGTATCGCAATCCACTTTGAGCGACCGGGCGCTCCACGGCAATTCCCCGACCAGGTGACAGCGAATATGCCGATGACCTGCTTGGATCTGGTTCATGGCACGATCCACAGCTGGCAGCCCGAAAGCGCGAACTCTCGCCGCAGAACTGCGAAAACTACGCATCGACACCGGTGTCGGCGTGCGCGAACTGGCTCGCCGGATCGGCGTTTCGCACGGTTGGATCACTCGTACCGAGGCCGGTTCGCGTCCGATCACCGCGGAAGACGTCAGCTCGATCCTGTCCGCGCTGGAGATCTCCAGCGGTGAACGCGAGCGCCTGGTCGAAATGGCGCGGGAAGCCGACGATCCGGACTGGATCAGGCCCGGCATCCCCGGCGTGCGCGACGAGCTGGTGACGCTGATCGAGTACGAGCGGACCGCCACCCAGATCACCGAAGTCGCTCCGCTGCTGATCCCAGGTCTCCTGCAGACGTCGGACTACGCCCGCGCGGTCATGAAAGATCTCCCGGTAGGCGAACGCGAAGCGAAGATCGGAATGCGCGCGGGTCGGCGTGACCTGCTGGACAAGCGCAAGGGGCCGAAGTTCGAGGCCCTGATCGCCGAGCAGGCCCTCACCGACCAAGTATGCGGCCCGGAGGAACAGGCCGATCAGCTCCGCCACCTCTTGAATGCAGCGCAGAAGCCGAACGTCTCACTTCACGTGCTCGCCGCTGGCCTGCACCGGTGGACACCGATGCGCGGCGGCCACTTCATGTTCTTCGAATTCCCGCAGGCAGCGCCGATCGTGCACGTGGAGATGTTCGCGACCGGCGTGTTCATCTCCCGCCCGGCGACGATCAAGGCATACCGCGACGCGGTCGGTACCCTCCGCCAGGAAGCGATGGACGAGGAGCAGACGGCCGACTTCATCTCCTCCCAGATCGAGCGCTTAGAGGGGTAGGACTCATGGACATCCAGGTGACGGGCTGGCGGAAATCCACCCGCTCCGGCCAGCAGACAGCGTGCGTCGAGGTCGGCAGGGTTCTCGGCGGTGCGGCGGTTCGGGACAGCAAGGACCGGGACGCCGGGCACTTCACCGCCGACACCGCGCAGTGGTCCGCGTTCCTGGCCGCCACCAAGAACGGCCGCTTCGACATCTGACCACCACCCGAAGCCCCGGCGGCACAACCCCCGCCGGGGCTTCGCGCGTCCGGTGCGGCGCTAGGCCGGTCGGGGGTGAGGTGTGGTCGGGGCACCGCGTCGGCTGCTACGCAAGAACCGCACGAGCCGCGGGGAGGCGTTCGCATGGTGCGCAAAGTGGACCGACCGGACACCGGGGGCTGCCCGGTGCAGCTCGATTCCGACGGCGTGTGGCGGATCCGCGGGCAGGCGGCGGCGCGGACGGTGCTGCGCCGCGCGGACGCCGAGCAGGCCGGGCTGGGCGTGGAGACGATGCGGCACATGCCCTCGGGCATCCGGCGTCCGGTGCTCTACCGGGACGGGCCCGAACACCGGGAGCACCGGCGGCAGACGGCGCGGTTCTTCACCCCGCGGCGCGTCGACGAGCAGTACCGCGAGCTCATGGGCGACGTCACCGAGGCGCAGCTCGCGGTGCTGCGCCGGGACGGGCGGGCGCACTTGGCGGACCTGGGGTTCGAGCTCGCGATCGGCGTCACCTCCGCCGTGATCGGGTTGACCGAGAGCCGCCCCGGCATCCGCGGCCGGTTGGAGCGGTTCTTCCCGGAGGAGTTCGACGCACCCGGTTTCACCAGCTGGACCGGCCTCACGTGGGTGTGGCGGCAGGCGCGGAACTGGAGCGCGATCTACTTCCGCGACGTGCGGCCCGCGGTGCGGGAGCGGCGGCGGCAGCGGCGCGACGACCTGATCTCGCACCTGCTCGACGAGGGCTGCTCCGACGCGGAAGTCCTCGGCGAGTGCATCACGTTCGCCGCCGCGGGCATGGTGACGACGCGGGAGTTCATCAACCTCGCCGCGTGGCACCTGCTCTCCGACGCGGAGCTGCGCGGGCGCTACCTGGCGGCGCCGGAGGCGGATCGGCTGGGGCTGCTGCACGAGATCCTGCGCCTGGAGCCGGTGATCGGCCGGCTCCGGCGGCGCACCACCGCCGCCGTGGAACTCCCCGGGAACGACGTGATCCCGGCCGGATCGACCGTGGAACTCGTGCTCGACGACGCCAACGCGGACGCGGCGGAGGTCGGCGACGAACCGCTGGAGCTGCGGCCCGGCCGGGCGATTCCCAGCGGGGCGGCGGGATTGTCGTTCGGGGATGGGCCGCACAAGTGCCCCGGCGCGCACCTCGCGGTCTTGGAGACCGACGTGTTCCTGCACCGGCTGCTGAGCCTGCCGGTGCGGATGGAGTCGTCGCCTCGGGTCTCGTTCAACGACGCCATCAGCGGCTACGAGCTCCGCGGACTCGTGGTGGCGCTCGACTCCTGAGGCCGGTCTCGATGGCGTGCCGACCGGCTATCCGGTCAGGACGGATTCGCGGTCCTCGGCGGTCCGCCGATCCGCGTTGTGGTGCGGCAACGCGCGGTTGCTGACGCCCGAGACGAGGTCGTGGACGCTGCGGTCCCTCGGGTGGAACCGCACCACGAGCGCATAGGTGAGCACGAGGAACAGCGAAACGAACTCGATCGCCACCCCCAGCGCCACCACGAGCAGCACATCCGTGTCGATCTCCCCGGCCCGCGCGAACCGGACGAGGTCGGCGAGCGCTCCCCGCTCGGCCACCAGCAGCACGGGAACCAGCGGCGGCAGGAACGGCACCGCCAGCACCACCGCCCGCACCAGCAGGCGCCACACCGCCGGTCGGCGTCCCTCGGCGTCGACGAGTTCCAGCAGCAGCAGGCGCTTGCCCGGTGTCGCGCCCGTCAGCGCGGGCAGCACCACGAACCACGCGCCGAGCACCGCGAACGGCGGCAGCCACAGCGGCAGGTCCAGGACGAGCGCGGCCAGCAGGCCGAACCCGCTCAGCACGACCGTCGCCCCGAAGTCGACCAGCAGCGCCACCACGCGGCGGCCGAACGGAACGGGATGCCGCGCCAGCACTCGTCCGTCCAATGTGGTCAGTTGCGGCAGCGCGCGGGACACCGGGCCGCCGATCACCCAGCCGAGCATCGCACCGGCGACGTTCACCACCAGGTCGTCCACGTCGAACAGCCGGTACGGGCACTCGTAGAGCCCGAACACGCCGGTCCCTTGCGTCACCTCGAACGACAGCGCCACCCCGGCCGCGATCGCGAGCGACACCAGCGGACCGCGGCGGAAGTGGTAGCGCAGGAACACGCCCAGCGGCAGCAGCAGGAGCAGGTTGAACCCGGTCTCGATCACCGCCGAGTTGTGCAGCACGAGATCACCGAAGGTGACGCGGTGCTCGGCTTCCTTCCACACATCCCGGAACGTGTTGCCCGGCATCAGCTGCCACGCGCGCATCCGCGGATATTCGGCGCACACGTCCAGCGAAGGGCTGGGCAGCGGCATCAGCACCAGGCAGTACGCGGTGATCAGGTAGTAGAGGAACGCGTAGAACGACAGCGCCCACCAGCGCATCACCCCGTGCCTGCGGTAGAGCACCACCGCCACCGGGACCAGCAGCAGGAAGGCGAGCAGCGGGAACAGCACCGCGGCGGTGCGGATCGGGAGCAGGTACGCGTCGGCCACCGCAGCAGCGTCCCGCCCGGACGCCCCACCGCGCTTCGGCCGTTAGGCACGCCCACCCCGGCCATTGGGCCGAGAATCACCGCCGCGTCCCGAGCGAGCGAAGTCCTCACCCCGTCAGCGGCGAAGCCGCTGAGCAGTGACCAGCTTGAGCAACCGGCACCGCAGCGGGTTCTCAGTGGCTTCCTCGCGAGGACAGCATTTTTCCTCGTGGCGGAGCCACTTGGAAAAATGATCCCGCAGCGAGGAAGCCACTGAGGTTCCGCCACCCGCCCCCTAACCAGGCTGAGACCGAACGCAGGCTCAACGTCGTGCCGGCTGGTCCGTGGACAGCTCGACGACTAGTCCCGTCTGTTCGTGGCGCACGCGGACGCCGCGGAAGTCCTGGATGCGGGCCAGGCCGGACGTCGCCGGGCCCGCGTGCGACCCGACGACCACCGTGCGCCCGCCCGCGGCGAGCGCGGCGGCGACCCCGGCCTCGGCGTCCTCGAAGATCACGGTCTGCTCGGGCAGCACGCCGATCGCGGCGGCGGCCTTGCGGTACCCCTCAGGGTCGGGTTTGCCCAGGCTCACGTCGTCGGCGGTGACCACCACGTCCGGCATCGGCAACCCGACCGCGGACATCCGCCGCTGCGCCAGAGCCGCATTCGCGGAGGTGACCAGCGCCCACCGGCCCGCGGGCAGTTCGCCGAGCAGTTCGGCGGCCCCCGCAACGGCGACCACGCCGTCGAGGTCCCGCATCTCCTGCTCATCGACGAGGGCGATCTCCGCGGCGAGGTCGGCGCCGTCGGGCAGGTGGCGCGCGATGGTCTCCTCACCACGGCGGCCGTGCGAATCCGCGAGGATGTCCGCCACGTCCAGGCCGTGCCGATCGGCGAAGCAGCGCCACGTCCGCTCGATCACTGCGGTGGAGTCGACGAGCGTGCCGTCCATGTCGAACAGCAGTGCGCGCGAGGTGAGCGGAGCGGGCATGGCGGTCCTTCCTGTTCCCGGATTCGTGCGCTACCACCATCGCGGTGTTCGGCATCGCGCACCAGACCCCGCCGAATCGCCGAGAACCGGCACGCGATTCCACCGCCCGCGAATCGCCCGATCGCGAATCCGGCCCGTTCACGACGAGGTTCGAGCCGGACGGCTCACCCGAGCACGGCCAGCACGGCGACCCGGCCGAGCAGCGCCGCGCCCACCGACGCGAACACGCTCACGACCACGTTGAGCGCGGCGTAGAAGTACGCCTCGTCCTGCGCCAGCCGCAGCGTCTCGTAGCCGAACGTGCTGTAGGTCGTCAGCGCACCGCAGAACCCGACCCCGACGACCGCGGACACCGCGGGCGGCAGCACCGTTCCCGCCGCGGTGAGCCCGCCCAGCACCAGCGAACCCAGCACGTTGACGGTCAACGTCCCCCACGGGAACAGCGTGTCGTGGCGGGACTGCACCGCCCGGTCCGCGAGGTAGCGCAGCGGGGCGCCGACCATCGCCCCGAGGAACACCAGTGCGGCGGTCACGATCGCCTGCCCCCTCGGTAGGTGATGGCCTCGACTTCGTCGAGGATCACCGCGCCATCGGTGATCAGCTCGTCCAGCTCCGGCAGGAACGCCCGGATCCGCTGCTCCGAGTCGACGACGACCACCAGGATCGGCAGGTCTTCGGCGAGGTCGAGCAGCCGCGTGGTGTGCACCCGCGACGACGTCCCGTAGCCCTCGACGCCGCGCAGCACCGTCGCCCCGGCCAGGCCCGCGTCGCGCGCCCGCTTGACGATCTCGTGGTAGAGCGGCTTGTGGTGCCAGCGGTCGTCGGCCCCGAGGAAGATCGACATGCGCAGTGCCATCTCAGCTCTCCTTCCGGGAGATCGCCCACCGGGTGACCGCGACTCCGAGGAGCACCGCGAGCAGCGCGCACACCAGCGTCCCCGCCAGGTAAGCGGCGGCGACCACGACGTCGCCCGGCCGCAGCAGCTCGCTGAATTCCACCGCGTAGGTGGAGAAAGTGGTGAAGCCACCGAGCACGCCGACACCGAGGAACGGCCGCACCAGCGGATGCGCCGTCCACACCTCGGTGATCAGCACCATCAGCACGCCGATGAGCAGGCAACCGAGCACGTTGATCGCGAACGTCCCCCACGGGAACTGCCCGGGAGCGGTCGGCAGCCACCGCAGGATTCCGTAGCGGGCGACGGCTCCGAGACCACCGCCCAAGGCGATGACCAGCAACACCGCACCCTGGGAGCGCGTGAATCGCCGTCGATGTGCGGGGGTCTGGACGTCCGCGGTCTCGTTCGCCATGCGCAGCCTCCTACGTGCACCCGGCGACGTTCGCCGGGGCCAGCAGGGACCATCGGCGGCGCCGTTGCCGCGGTTCTCCGGAGCCCGATACGGCGAGTCCCACCGCCGCTAGGCCGATTCTACCTGGGGTGTTTGCACGGCTCGTGTGGCTTGGGTGGTCGGGTGGCGGAACCTCAGCCGGTCTCTCGCTGCGGGATCTTTTTCCCGAGTGGCTCCGCCACGGGGGAAAAAGCTGTCCTCGCGAGGAAGCAACTGAGAACCCGCCGGTGGTCGGCTTTTCGACGTGGGCTATGTGCTTCGCACATACAGGCACGGCCTTCGGCCGCGAGGCAGACGGGGCTTCGCCCGTCCTGCGTCGGTGTTGTCAGGGTTCGGTGGGTGGGATGAAGCCTGATTCGAAGGCTCTGATTACTGCTTGGGTTCGGTCTCGGGCGCCTAGTTTGGCCAAGACGTTTCCGACGTGGGTCTTGACCGTCTGCACGCCCAGGAACAGGTGCTGGGCGATCTCGCCGTTGGACAGGCCGGTCGCCATCAGGCGCAGCACCTCCGCTTCGCGACCGCTGAGCCCGGCGTCGTCGAGTCCGCTCGCCGTGTGGGCGTGGCGGGCGGCGAGGCGCCGGATCGCGGCGGGGAACAGCAGCGATTCGCCGGCGGCGACGGTGCGCACCGCGGCGACGATCTGCTCCGGCCCGGCCCGCTTCAGCAGGAAACCGCTGGCGCCCGCCCGCAGCGCGTCGTAGACGTGATCGTCGTTCTCGAAGGTCGTCACCACCAGCACCTTCAGCGAACCATCCACAGCGGACAGCAAGTGCTCGGTGGCGCGGATGCCGTCCACGGCGGGCATCCGCACGTCCATCAGCACCACGTCGGGCCGCGCCCGGCGCACCTGGCCGGGCACCTCCGCCCCGTCGGCCGCTTCACCGACCACGACGATGTCCGGTTCGGAGTCCAGGATCGCGCGCAGCCCCGACCGGATCAGCGGTTCGTCGTCGACCAGCAGCACGCCGATGCGGTTCACGAGCGCCCCAGCGGAATCCGCACCGCGACCTCCCAGTCCTGGCCACGCGGTCCCGCGTGGAACTCCCCGCGCAGCAGCTCCACGCGTTCGGCGATGCCCGCCAAGCCGCGACCGCCCCCTGCGGCGCGGAGCCGGGCGCCGCCGCGCGGATTGCGCACGACCACCGCCAGCTGCCCGCCTTCGACGTCCACCCGCAGCTCGACCGGGACCTTACCGGCGTGGCGCAGCACGTTGGTCAGGCTTTCCTGAACGATCCGGAACGCGGCGCCGGACACCTCCGGGCCCACGGCGAGCAGGTCGCCGCGCAGCTCGGCGTCCACCGGGAGCCCGGCGTCCTCGGTCGCGGCCAGCAACGCGGGCAACCGGGCCAGGCCCACCGGCTCCCGCGGCGCCTCGTCCCGCAGCAACCCGAGGACGTGGTCGAGGTCGTCCTGCGCGGCGCGGGCCGATTCCTCGATCGCCAGCAGCGCCGCTTCAGCGGCCTCCCGATCGCGCGCCAGCACGCGGCGAGCGGCCCCGGCCTGCACCGACACCACGCTCAGCGCGTGACCGACGGAATCGTGCAGCTCGCGGGCCAGCCGCGTGCGTTCCGCGTGCTGCTCGGCCCGCTGCTCCAGCTGCGCGATGCGCTGCCCCGCGGGCACTCCGAGCAGCGCGGCGGCGGCGCGGCGGAACAACCCGCCGGTGCCTGCGATCGCGCCGAGCAGCAGCACTACCCCCAGCAGTGCCGCTGCAGGCACCCAGGCACCGGCCCACCCCGTCGGCACCGCCACCTCCGCGCCCGGCCCCAGCCCGAGCAACCCGGTGAACGGTGCCGGCACCGACAGCACGAACAGCACCGGCAGCACCACGCTCAGCGCGCTCATCACCCCTCCGATGAGCGCGTGCGCGACGAACAGCGCGCTCGCCCGCCCCCGCACCGCCGGGCCGTCGACCTCCGCGTCCGGTGCGGGATCGTCGAGCAGCGCGCGCACCGCCGCGGCCTCCAGCACCCGCACGGCGGGCACGAACGAGCAGCCCACCGCCCCCACCACCGTCAGCACCGTTCCGATGACGATCGCCGCACCGAGACCGGTCGCGATCGGCACCACCGCCGGGACGACCACGGCGGCGAACACCAGCGGCGGCACCAGCATCGCCCCGCCGAACACCAGGTAGGCCCACCTCCGGTAGGTCGAGCGCAGCACCGGCCCGAGCGTTCGCCGCATCATCAGCCGATCCTCACCGGCCGCGGAGGCATCCGAGCCCGGTGAGTCCGAACAGCAACCCACCGGCCAGGAAAACCGGTTCGTAGAGCAACGTCACGAACCGCTCCATCGGGTCCAGGTCCACCACCGCCAGCCGCCCGGACGCGAGCAGCACCCAGTCGACGACCGACGGCATCGCGTGCACCAGCAGCAGCACCGCGACCCCGCAGATCGCGGTGTTCAGCAACCACCTCGGCACCCGGCTCCCCCACGGCCGGGTCGGCGCCAGCGCCACCAGCGCCGCCAGCGCGCACAGCGGGATCGCCACCACGTCGATGATCAGCAGCGGCAGGTTCGACGCCAGCGACGTGCCCGGCGGCAGCCCCACCTCACCGCCCACCAGCCAGTACACGTGCACGAGCCCGAAGGCCACCGACCACGCCGCCGCACCGCGCGCGGCGACGGCTCCCAACGTCCGCGTCCTCGTTTCCACCGTCATGCGGGAAGAATCGCGGTTCGCGCGGCGCCGCGACCTCCCTCCCGGGAGGGAGCCGGCTCCCGCTCGGGGGTGAACGACTCGCGTCGAGACCGTGTCACGGGCGAGGAGTGGCAGGTCAGCGCTGTTCCGGCACCGGTAGGTTGGGCCGAGGGCGCCGCGCGCGAGACCGCCGTGCCAGGCTGCGGGGTGCCGGAGGAGTTCGACCCGACAGGAGCAGTGGCCGTGAGCAGCCAGCGCAAGACCCGCACGTTCGAGAAGCGGATGTCCGAGGTGCTCGGAATCCGCCCGGACGAGGTCGAATCCGTCTTCCGCGGCGCCCGGCCCACCTCGATCCGGGTCAACCGGCTGCTCGACGACGAGCGCTACCGCGAGACCGTCGAGTTCGTGCGGGACAAGGCCCCCGGCCTCATCCCGGTGGACTGGTGCGAGCACGCGTTCCTCTGGCCGGACAACGACGGTTTCGACGACATCCTGCCGCTGGCGCACGAGGGCCGGGTGTACCTGCAGAACGCGGCGAGCCTGATCCCGCCGGTGGCGCTGGACGCGCAGCCCGGTGACGCGGTGCTCGACATCGCCTCCGCGCCGGGCGGCAAGGCCTTCCACATCGCGGCGCGCGTGGGCAACGACTGCGAGTTGTGGCTCAACGACTCGGCGCCGCCGCGCGCCCGCAAGCTCGCCGAGCTCGCCGAGCTCTACGGCGTGCGGTACGCGGAGCTGACCACGCACAACGCGCAGTACATCGACAAGTCGGTGCCCGCGGAGCGCTTCGACCGCATCCTGCTGGACGTGCAGTGCTCCGGCGAGGGCCGGGTGAACCTGCGCAAGTCCGACGCGCTGCGGTACTGGTCGGAGGAGCGGATCGAGAAGTACAAGTTCCTCCAGGCGAAGATGTGCGACGCCGCGTACAAGCTGCTCAAGCCGGGCGGGACGCTGGTCTACTCGACCTGCACGCTCAGCCCGGAGGAGGACGAGTTCCCGGTGAACAAGGTCCTGCAGCGGCACTCCGACCTCGCGGTGGAACCGCTGGGGTTCAGCGAGGAGGAGTTCCTGCCGGGGCTGAACTCCTGGCGCGGCGCGAAGTTCGACAAGCGCCTCAAGCACGCGGTGCGGGTGATGCCGTCCGACGTGTTCGAGGGCTTCTTCGTCGCCAAGGTGACCAAGGCCGCCTCCTGATACACCAGGTCCCCCGATCGATCGTGTGATGGCGAACGCCAGTTCGACCCCGTAATCATGGAAGCAGCGCCCGGCCCGTCCTGCCGAGGCTCCGGCGCGCTCGGCCCGCACGTTCCCCACCTCACACCGAGGCGCGGGAACCGCTCCGCGGGCTCGACCGACTGTGTGCACGGGTGACCTGAACGCGGGTCGCCGAATTCGCGAGAGGGTGTCCGATGTCCCCGACGGTTGCCGAAGCTCGCCGCGTCGAGCTGTCCGTGAGCGGTATGACCTGCGCCGCCTGCGCGGTGCGGGTGGAACGCAAGCTCAACAGGCTCGACGGCGTGCGGGCCGGGGTGAACTACGCGACCGGCGTCGCCGACGTGGAGTTCTCCGCCGAGCAGGACGTGGACCTGCTGGTGCGCACGGTGCGCGGCGCGGGCTACGACGCGGAACCGGTCCGGCCGGAATCGCCACCCGCCGAGGAGGAGCCGGCAGGCACTCCGACGGACCGGATGCGCGACCTGTGGCGCCGGATGCTGGTGGCGGTGGGCTTGTTCGTGCCGCTGTGCGACTTGTCGCTGCTGTTCATCGTGCTGCCGCAAGCGCGCTTCCCCGGCTGGCAGTGGCTGCTGATCGCGCTGACGGTGCCCGTCGCGGGCTGGGCCGCGTGGCCGTTCCACCGGGCCGCGCTGCGCGGCGCCCGCCGTGGCGCGTCCTCGATGGACACCCTGGTCTCGTTGGGCATCACGGCGGCGGTGGGCTGGTCGCTGTACGCGATGTTCTTCCAGCCCGACCTGGTCGGTGAATCGGGCTGGTCGCTGCTGCTGAACCCGCAGGGCGCGCTGTACCTGGAGGTCGCGGCGGGCGTCACCGCCTTCGTGCTCGCCGGCCGCTACTTCGAGGCGCGCGCCCAGCGGCAGGCCGGGGACGCCCTGAACGCGCTGGCGGCGCTGCGCGCCAAGTCCGTGACGGTGCTGCACGACGACGGCTCCCGGCACGAGATCCCGGCGGCGGATCTCCGGGCGGGACAACGGTTCCTGGTGCGCCCCGGCGGCACCATCGCCACGGACGGCGTCGTCGAGGAGGGCGGCGGCGCGCTCGATCGCAGCTCGATGACGGGCGAGTCGACCCCGGTCGAAGTGACCGGAGGCGACGCGGTCATCGGCGGCACGGTCGCGCTCAACGGCAGGCTCGTCGTGCGGGCGACCGCGGTCGGGGCGGACACCCGGCTCGGGGCGATGCTGCGGCTGGTTTCCGAGGCGCAGTCCGGCAAAGCGGCCGTGCAGCGGCTGGCCGACCGGATCTCCGCGTACTTCGTCCCCGCCGTGCTGGCGGGTTCCGCGCTGACGCTGCTGGCCTGGTTGCTGCTGACCGGCTCCCCGGACCGCGCGTTCACCGCGGCGCTGGCCGTGCTGGTGATCGCCTGCCCGTGCGCGCTCGGCCTGGCCACGCCGACCGCGCTGATGGTCGCCTCCGGACGCGGCGCCACGCTCGGCATCTTCATCAAGGGCTACCAGGCGCTGGAATCGACCCGCGCGGTCGACACGGTGGTGCTGGACAAGACGGGCACGGTCACCGATGGCCGCATGTCGGTGGTGGACCTGCACGTCGCGGCCGAGGCGGACCGCTCGGCGGTGCTGCGCCGGGCGGGTGCGGTCGAGGAGGCTTCGGAGCACGCGGTGGCCGCAGCCATCGCCGCTCTCGCCGCCGACGACCGGGCCGCGCTCACCGAGCCTTCCGAACCGCGGGCCGCCGAAGACGACCCGCAGACGCCGGAGGACTCGTCCCCCGGCCCCGAGGTCCGCTCGTTCGCCGCCCGACCAGGTCTCGGGGCATCCGGCTCGGTGGAGGACAGGCAGGTCCTCATCGGTCGTCGCGCGCTGTTCGACGACGAGGGCTGGACGGTCCCGGACGAGCTGGATCGGCTGCGCGAGCAGTGGGAGGCGCAGGGCCGCACGGCGGTGCTCGCCGGCGAGGACGGCCGGGCGCTGGCGGTGTTCGCGCTGGCCGACGCGGTGAAGCCGTCGGCGGCGCGGGCGATCGCCGAGCTGCACCGGCTCGGCCTCCGCACGGTGCTGCTGACCGGTGACAACGCCACCACCGGCCGGGCCGTGGCGGCCGAAGTGGGCATCGAGCGGGTGATCTCCGAGGTGCTGCCGGACGAGAAGGCCGAGGTGGTGCGCACCCTGCGAGCGGAGGGCCGCGCGGTGGCGATGATCGGCGACGGCGTGAACGACGCGCCCGCGCTGGCCACGGCCGATCTCGGCCTGGCGGTGGCGACCGGCACGGACATCGCGATCGACAGCGCCGACTTGATCTTGGTTCGGGACGACCTCACCGTCGCCCCCGACGCGATCCGGCTCGCCCGCGCGACGCTGCGCACGATCCGCGGCAATCTCCTGTGGGCCTTCGGCTACAACCTCGCCGCGCTCCCGCTCGCCGCCCTCGGCCTGCTCAACCCGCTGATCGCCGGAGCCACGATGGCCCTGTCCTCGTTCTTCGTCGTCTCCAACAGCCTCCGCCTCCGCCGCTTCACCGGACTGTCCGCTCAGGACACTGACCTGAACGGTCAATGACCTTGAGCGATCGAGTCCGCCCCGGCTCGACCGCTTCGGATGGGCGCGGCCGGGCAGTGCGCTGGTCGGGGTCGTGATGCACACCGCCCGGCCGCCCGGTCCGATGCCGCGAGGGGGAGGGAGGTCGCAGCGCCGGACCGAGGAGGGAAGGCCGCGGAGCCGGTCGGCCTTCCCGAGCCGAGGTCACGTGGAGCGTCGTGGACTCACGCCGCCGCGATGCGCGGCAGCGGCTCCGCGAGCGGAGCGCGATCCACCCGCTCCTGGACGAAGATCGCGTGGCGACCGGTGATGGTCACCGGACTCGACGGCGGGTCGGCCGCGGCCACCATCCCCAGCGGCGAACACGCCGGACAGATCCACCGCCCGCCGCACGACACCGGAACCCGCACGCTGCGGTGGACCGGCCCGAGCACGACGTGCCCGCACCCCGCGACGGGTGCGCGAAACCTGCACCAGCCTCGATAACCGACCAGCCGGTGCCAAGCGGACTCGGCGACGCCGCAGACCCAACCGCCGCGTTCACCGTCCATGCGGCCACACCTCCGGCAACGGGAGGACGGCGTTGTGCCAGCCAGGCCTCATCGCCTTCGGCGGCGGAGACTTCCGCCCCGCACAAGGCCGTCACCTCCGTGCCGGCGCGAAACCCCAGCCGCGGAGCGGAATCCACGCTCGCATGACGCTCACCCCGCGCCGGAAACCAACGAAACGGATACGGCAACGCACACCTCCTAGCGGAAATCGCCGCGCGAAGGCTGCACACAGTCCAGCAGCGACTTCACGATTGGATCTTCGATGTCCCTGTGAACATATCTTTGGACACAGGGACACTTCCATTCCTCGTTCGGGTGATCAGCAAGGCGGAGGCAAGCGGCGCCCTAAGATCGGCGCACATGGCAACTGGAGCAGCGAACACACCCGCAGCTCGTGCGTTGGGCGCGGAGCTTCGTGATGCGCGAAAACGAGCCGGGCTGAGCCTCCGCGCGCTCGCTGAGCGGCTTGCTGCGGCCAAGACGCAGCTCAGCCGCTGGGAAACGGGCACCAGCGTTCCGGCCTCCGAGCACGTCGCCAGCTTCCTCACCGCGCTGGGCGTCACCGGCGACGAGTACGAACGAATCCTCGAGCAGGCGCGCAACACGGACTCGCGAAGCTGGGTCAGTTCGGGCATTCCCGGAGTGCAGAAGGAACTCGCGTCACTCGTCGAGTTCGAGAGCACCGCTACCCGGATCACCGAGGTCGCTCCCCTGTTGATTCCCGGGCTGCTCCAAACACCGGACTACATGCACGCGTCGATGGCGCAGTTGCCCGACGACCAGATCCGAGCGCGCATCCTGACCCGAATGGAACGACGGACGGTTCTGACCAAGGACGGAGCACCCGAGTTCACCGCACTGATCGGCGAAGCGGCATTGCGCGAGCCGCTCGGAGGCCCGGCAGCGATGGCCGCGCAGTTGAAGCACATCGAGGTGGAAGCGGCCACGCATCCGAACGTCGCCGTTCAAGTCATTCCGTCCGGCTCGCAGACCTTCCACGCCGCACACGCGGGGCAGTTCATCCTGCTGCACTTCCCGAAAGCAGATCCGATAGTCCAGATCGATCACTACAACAGCTTGGTCTTCCTCAACGGCCCTCGCGACATCTCGGCCCATGCAGACGCCGTTGAACAGTTGCAAGCCATTGCACTGAGCGAGGGTGATTCGCTGAACTTCATTGCAGCGATTCGAACCGAGCTGGGAGGTTGAGCGATGGCACCCGAGATCAGTGGATGGCGTACGAGCACGAGATCGGCACCCCGAGGAGCCTGCGTCGAAGTCGGTGGAGCGCCCGGCATCGCAGCAGTCCGCGACACGAAGGACCGAGACGCCGGAACATTAACCTTCACCCGCACCGCCTGGACCGGCTTCCTCACCCACCTCCGCACCGGCCACCTCGACCACCCGCACACCTGACCGGAGTGAACGGACCGTCTGCCCAATCCCGTTGGACCAACGGTCCGTTCACTCACTCCGCATCGGCGCGACTCGACCCGCGAGCGCGGGCCCGGTTGAAGTGAACGGACCGTTCGCCCAATCCCCTTGGACGAACGGTCCGTTCACTCGGATCGCGATGCTTCAGCGGCGGTCGGCGAGCTTCGCGAGCATCGCGTTGTAGGCGGCGAGTTCCTCGTCGCCGGAGCGGTCGGCGCGGCGGGCGGCGCGCATGTCGTGGCGGTACCACTGGGTGAGCAGCGCGATCAGCACCACGACCAGCGGCGCCTCCCCCGCCGCCCAGGCGATGCCGCCGCCGAGGAACTGGTCGGCGAGCAGGTCCTGGGCCCACGGCAGGTCGAGGGTGCGGTAGAAGTTCTCGGCGACCACGGCGTCCATGCTCATCACGATCACGCCGAAGAACGCGTGGAACGGCATCACCGCGAACACCATGCCGAGCCGGGCCAGGTGCGGCAGCGGTTTCGGCGCCGGATCGACCCCGATGACCGTCCAGTAGTACAGGTAGCCGATGAGGACGAAGTGGACGTTCATCAGCTCGTGCGCCCAGTGCTCGGACATCGCGCTCTCGAACAGCGGGGTGAAGTAGAGCGCGTAGAACGAGCTCACGAACAGCACCGTCGCGATCGCCGGGTGCGCGAGGAACCGCGCCGGCGGGGAGTGCACCGCGGTGAGCAGCACTTCCCTGGCCCCGTAAGGATTTCCCTTCCCGGCGGGCGGCAGGGCGCGCAGCGCCAACGTGATCGGCCCGCCGAGCACCAGCAGCACCGGAGCGAGCATGTTCAGCACCATGTGCACGAGCATGTGCACGCTGAACACGCCGGACGAGTAGACGCCGAGCCCGGACGACGTCGCGACCAGCACCGTGGCGCAGCCGCACAGCCACGCGGCGGTGCGCCCGGCGGGCCACGCGTCACCACGGCGCCGCAACCGGCGCACGCCCGCCAGGTACAGCGCCGCGAGCACGACGACCGCGGTCCCCAGGATGAGGTCGAAGCGCCACGTGGTCAGGAATCCGAGCAGGCTCGGCGGGCCGGGCAGGTCGTAGCCGAGGACCACTTCCGAGGTGCTCGCCGTGCGGTCCAGCAGGTTCGGCGGCGGGGTGTGCGCCATGCCCATCGACACCCCGACGGACACCAGCATGATCACCAGTTCGGCGCCGAGCAGCGCCGCCGGCGCCGTCGCTCGCCGCCGCAGCCACGCCCCGCAGCCGCCGAGGACCAGCAGCAGCACGACCTTCGCCAGCACCAACGTCCCGAACACGGTGCGCCCGAGGTCGCCGAGGGGCATCAGCACCAGCGCGTCCACCAGGCCCGAGGCGGCCAGCACCACCCAGCACACCCCGGCCAGCGCGCGATACCGCGCCAGCACCCGCTCCTGGTGCGCGCCTCCCCTGCGCAGGTGCGCGGTGACGGCGACGAGCACGCCGAGCCACAGCGCTGCCGCCACCACGTGCAGCACGATCGCGTTGGTGGCGAAGTCGTGGCCGCCGTTGGACGCCGAATGCCCCACCACTGCGGGCGGCAGCAGGCCGAATGCGGCGAGCACGGCCAAGCCGAGCGTCGGGCGCCACCGCAGCGTCATCCGCGCGCTGGTCGCCACGAACACCGCGACGAGCAGCGTGATCAGCCAGGCCTTCGGCTCGTACAAGGCGCCGAGCAGACCGGTGAACGCCTCCGGGGCCAGCACCCGGCTCAGCGGCTGGCCGGTGGCGTCGGCCATCTCGAACGGGACCATCGCCGCAGCGGCCGCGGCCCACACCCACGCGGCCGAACCGCCCGCGCGGACCGCGGCGAAACCGTCCGAAGCGATGCCACCGGACTCGCGCGGCGAGGTGAACAGGGCCGCGAACACCAGCGCTCCCAAGCAGATCGCCGCGGCGCCGTCGGCCACCAACCGCACCAGACCGGTGCCGAAGCGCACCGCGGTTCCGGGGTCGGACAGTCCGAGCGGGGTGTGGGCGCCGTCTCCGACGATCGCGACGACGGCCGCGGTGACCAGCACCGCGATGCTCAGGCCCGCGACCCACGGTCCTGGCTGGGGGCGCTGCGAACTCGGTTCCGGCACTGCTGGTCCTCACACGACTGTCACCGCACCGGCGGCCCGCGCCGGTGGCGGGCCGCTGCCCGCACCCGGACTGGTCGTGCCGGTTCGGCCGGAAGTTCCAGCCGTCCCGTGTGACCTCACCCGCACCGGACGCCGCGCCGCGGCCGAGGGGACGAGCGCGGTTGGGCCATTCGATCCCACATCGTGGAGGGGGATGTCACAGCGGGAACCAGCACCGATGATCAGACGACCAGTGAGACGACCGCAGCGGCGAACCAGCAGGAGTGACGATGGTGACGGATCCAGGACTCGCGGCGCAGTCCTCTCCGCCGGAAGCGTCCGAGCAGGCCACGCCGGAACGGACGCCCTCCACCTGGGCCGTGCTGCGGCCGCTGGTGCTGCGGCTGCACTTCTACGCCGGGGTGTTCATCGCCCCGTTCCTGGTGATCGCCGCGCTGACGGGCCTCGTCTACGTCTTCACGCCGCAGCTGGAGCAGGCCGTCTACGCGCACGAGCTGCACGTCCCGGCGGCGGCGACCACGGCACCGCTGGCCGAGCAGGTCGCCGTCGCGCAGGACGTCCGGCCCGGCGAGCGGTTGCAGGCCGTGCGGCCGGGCGCGACGCCCACCGACACCACGCAAGTGATCTTCGCGGCGCCGGACCTGCCGGAGAGCTACCAGCGCACCGTGTTCATCGACCCGCACACCGCGCAGGTGCGCGGTGACCTGGTCACCTACGGATCGGGGCAGGCGCTGCCGCTGCGCGCCTGGATCGACAACCTGCACCGCGGGCTGCACCTCGGCGACACCGGGCGGCTCTACAGCGAGCTCGCCGCCAGCTGGCTGTGGGTGGTCGTGCTCGGCGGGGTCGTGCTGTGGATCGGGCGCAGGCGCCGGAACCGGCGAGCCCGCCTGCTGCTGGCTCCGGAGTTCCGCCCGGCCGGTCGCAGGCGGGTGCTGTCGTGGCACGGCGCGGTGGGCCTGTGGGCGGCGCTCGGGCTGCTGTTCCTGTCCGCGACGGGCCTGACCTGGTCGGTGCACGCCGGGGAGAACGTCACGGCGGTGCGCGAGCAGCTGGCCTGGGAGACCCCGGCGGTGACGGCCGAGCTGCCGTCCGCTCCCGCGTCCGACGTCGGCATCGACCGGGTGCACCAGGCGGCGCTCGCGGCGGGCCTGGACGGTCCGGTGGAGATCAAGCCGCCCGAGGCCGGTTCCGCCTACACCGTGCAGCAGCAACAGCGGAGCTGGCCGACGAAGCAGGACCAGGTGGCCGTCGACCCGGCCACCGGCGTCATCACCGAGACCGTCCGGTGGGCGGACTACCCGCTGATGGCGAAGCTGTCCCGGTGGGGCATCGACGCGCACATGGGCCTGCTGTTCGGGTTGGTGAACCAGCTGCTGCTGGCGGCGCTGATGCTCGGGCTGCTGTCGATGATCTTCTGGGGCTACCGGATGTGGTGGCTGCGCAGGCCCACCCGCGGCGAGGCCCGGACCGGCAGGCCACCGGAGCGCGGCGCGTGGCGGCGCGTCCCCGGCCGGATCATGGCGCCGATCATCGTCGGAGCCGCGTTCGTCGCCTACTTCCTGCCCCTGCTGGGGGCGTCGCTGCTGCTGTTCCTCGTCGTCGACATCGTGCTGGGACAGCGTGCCCGGCGGAGCACCGGAGTCTGATCGTGGTCGAATCGCTGCTGCTGAGCTGGGTCCTGACGGTGCTGTTCGCGGTGGCGGCGGCGTGGTGCGCGTACAGCGCCACTCGCCCGGCGCTGCTGCCGAGCGATCGGTTGAGCTCGGTGAGCCACCTGGTGATGAGCCTGCTGATGATCGCGATGGTGTGGCCGTGGGGCATGAGCGTGCCCGCCGCCCCGCAGATCGTGCTGTTCGCGGCGACCACGCTGTGGTTCGTGGCGCTGACGGCGCTGCGCACGCCGTGCGCGCACGGCTACGGCTCGCCCCGGTTGGCGCACACGCACCACGCGGTGATGTCGGCGGCGATGGTGTGGATGGTCGCGACGATGCCGCTGCTGATGCTCGGCGCCTCCGATTCCGGCGGCGGTCACCACCACCACTCGATGGGCACTGGCGGAGGTGCCGGCGTGCTCGCGGCCCCGGCCGCCGCCGACACCACTCCGGGCGCGGTCGTCGCGATCTCCGCGGTGCTCGCGGCGTTCCTGGTGCTGTCCTCGATGGCCTGGATCTCCACCGCGGTGGACACGGCCCGCCACGCCCTCAACGCCGCGGACACCACCGGCACCCCCGCCGACCCGGACGCGACCCGCCGCGCACTCGACTCGGCCTGCCACGGCGCGATGAGCATCGGCATGGGCGCCATGCTCTTCGCGATGCTCTGAGCCGGGCCGGTGCGCGGCGACCTCCGCGCCCCGGCGTCAGGCCGGGAAGGCCGTAGCGGCGGAGGCCGCTTCCCACCGCCGCAGGTCGCCGAGCAGCCGATCCGCGTTGGCGCGGGTGCGGTCGAGCGCGTCCGCCCCGAGCACCAGGTGCATCGGCGGCTCCGGGTCGGCGACGGCGTCGAGGATCACTTCGGCGGCGCGGGCCGGGTCGCCGAACTGCTTGCCGTCCTTGCCCTCCAGAGCCGTGACGGACCCGCTGGTCGCCGCGTAGTCGTCGATGGCGGTGGCGGTGTTGCGCCGCGAGTGCCCGGAGAGGAAGTCGGTGCGGAACTGGCCGGGTTCGACGGCGGTGACCTTGATGCCCAGCGGTGCGACCTCCTGCTCCAGCGCTTCGGACATGCCGCCGAGCGCGGCTTTCGCCGCCGCGTACAACCCCGATCCGGCGCCGGGCGCGAACGCGGCGATGGAGGAGATGTTGACGATGTGCCCGGAGCGCTGTGCGCGCAGCACCGGCAGCGCCGCCCGTACGACGCCCAGCGCGCCGAAGAAGTTCACGTCGAACACGTGCTCCGCCTCGGCGGGTGACGTCTCCTCGATGGCGCCGAGCAGGCCGTAGCCCGCGTTGTTCACGACGACGTCGATGCGCCCCGCGAACTCGTGCGCCGCGGCGACGGCAGCGGCGGCGTGCTCGGGGACGCCGACGTCGAGCGCCACGGTGCGCAGCGCACCGTCCGCGGCGGCGAGGTCGCTCTCCCCGCTGCGAGTGGTGCCGACGACGATGTGCCCCCGGCGCAACGCGGCCTCGGCCAACGCCCGGCCGAGACCACGGGAAATCCCGGTGATGAACCAAACCGACATGACGATTCCTCGATCCGAGTAGTCCGATGTGGACGAAAGAGGCGCGGCTGCCGATCCGCCCCCGCAACGATCCGAGCAGCACGACCACCCGCGAACAGCGACGGAGCCGACACGACCCGCAGCAACCGGACCGAACCGGGCAACCCGACGCACTCCCGAACGTAGAACCCCGGCTCCCCACCAGGGAGGACCCGCCACACCCCGGAACAACACCACCCCGCGAACCAAGCCCGAGCACGCACACCCAACAACGAAGCCACGCCCCAAGCAGCCGAACCCACACACACCTGCACGCGCCTGGGGCTGCGAAGCAAGCCTGCTTTGCGGCCGAAGGCCGTGCCTGTATGTGCGAAGCACATAGCCCACGTCGAGAAGTCCTCACCCGCGGGTTCTCAGGCGGTCTGTCGCGAGGACAGCTTTTTCCCTCGTGGCGGAGCCACTTGGGAAAAAGATCCCGCAGCGACAGACCGCCTGAGGTTCCGCCACCCGACCACCCAAGCAAAACGAGCCGACAACCTCAACAGCGCCAAGCTGCTTCGTCTAGTAGTTCGTCGGCCAGGCGTTCTTGCGGGACCGCGATCCGGTTCTCCCGCAACGCCGCGCCCAGCGCCGCGTCCCACGGCGCCTCGGTGACGCGTCCGACTCCGGGCCCGGAGGGGTACCGGTCCAGCGCGGCCAGGTAGTCGTGCGCGCTCATCCGCCACGGCACCGCCCCCGCCTTCGCCAGCACGTAAGCCGCGATGCGCACGCCTTCGCCGTCGAAATCGCCGTGGTAGCGCAACGTCGCGCCCGCGGCGGACAGCAGCCGCAGCAGCAGGATTCCGGCGCTGTTCGGCCATCCCGAGGTGCACACCATCGGCGGGCAGGTGCGGCCGTACCGGCGCAGCGCGAGCGACAGCACGTTCGGGTTCTCCACCACCCACACCTCGGGCACGCCGAGCACGATCCGCCCCGCGTCCCGCAGCTGGGCCAGGGTCAGCACCGCGGCGTGCCCGGAATCGGTGCAGGAGCGCATGATCTCGCCGCACAGCCGCCCGCCGACGGGCTGCACCCCGGCGGTGAGCACCACAGTGGACAGTGCGTGCTCACCGATCCCGGCTCGCCGCCACAGGTCGCGGCGCTGCTCGGCGCTGGCGGGCAGCGCGACGCCGTAGACCTCGGCCAGCGCGCGCAGCACCAGCCCGGACACCCGCCTGCCGGGGTCCAGGGCGCGCGGGTCGCCCAGCACGTCCCCGGCGAACGCGGGCAGCGGTGTCCCCGCCGCGGGCAAGCGGGACAGCACGTGCAGCGCCGCGTCGAGCAGTTCTCCGGTGGCGGCGGGCGATCCGCCGAACACCCCGCCCCTGCGCACCTGCTCGGCCCAGTCCCGCAGCGCGGGCTGCGCGGCCACGACCGGGTGCTCGGCGAGCCATTCCCACAGCGCCGCGCGCTGCTGCTGGAGTCGTTGCCGTTGCCGCGCCCGGTTCTCCAGCGGCCCGATCAGTTCTTCGACGATGCCGCGGGCGTCCATCCCGCAG
Organism: Saccharopolyspora sp. NPDC002578; assembly: GCF_053592695.1. NCBI lineage: Bacteria > Bacillati > Actinomycetota > Actinomycetes > Pseudonocardiales > Pseudonocardiaceae > Saccharopolyspora > Saccharopolyspora sp. NPDC002578. The sequence goes on from NZ_JBSFWJ010000026.1 coordinate 67,600, forward strand.
ATCTGCCCGAGCGCCACGTCCAGGCGCGGCAGCGACACCGCGACGTGGTCCGGCGGCAGCCGGTCCAGGCCCAGCAGGCTCGCCAGCGCTTCCCGCTGGGCGCGGTCCAGCGGCCCGACCCGCACCCGGTTCACCGGGCGGCCGGAGCTGAGCCGGTCGTGCACCGCCTCCCACAGCGGTGCGAACTCGGCTCGGCGCAGACCGTCAGGAAGCACCGCGTTGCTCCGCGAGCGCCCGGCCGTCCCAGACGAAGCGGGCGGTGGTGACCGCGTCGTCACCGTCGCCGGTGATGAGCTGGTGGATCGCGATGCCGTCGAGTTCCCGGTAGGTGCACCACTCGTGGTCGCTGGTCAGCACCAGATCCAGGTCGAGCGCGGTGAGCAGGTCGAACACCTGCCCGCGGTTGGTCGCGTCCACCCCCACGAACACCTCGTCGAGCAGGATGAACCGGGGCGCGGCAGGCACCGCCTGGTAGTGCGCGGCGACGGCGGCGAACAGCGGCAGGTGCAGCGCGATGGCCTTCTCCCCGCCGGAGAGCGCGCCGTGCAGCCGCTTCGTCAGCAGCTGCCAGCCCTCCCCGTTCGCCCGGTCGATCTTCACGCCGAACCGGTGCCAGGCGGTGTAGTCGAAGACCTGCGCGAGCTGGCCTTCCCAGCTGGCTGCGGCGTTGTCCTGCTTGGCTTCGGCGATGCGGTCCCGGAAGAAGTCGTGCAGCGCGTCCTTGTCCGCGTCGGTGAGCCGGGCCGGGTCGGTGAGCAGCAGTTCCCGCGCGTTCTGGGTGCCCGCGGGCAGGTTCGGGTCGACCTCCCACACCAGCTGCACGGCGACCTTCGAGGCGGTGCGCACCCGCTTGAGCCGGGTGTTCATGGTGTCGACGAGTTCCCCGGCTTGGCGGATGCGGGCGGCGAGGTGCCTGCGGGTGTCGCCGGTGAGGGTCTGGTCGAACAGGTCGTGTTCGGCGCCGGTGATGTCGTCGCGGGCCCGGTCCCGTTCGGCGCGCAGCGCGTCTCGCAGCCCGGTCGCGCCGAGCCGGACGCCGTCGAGGGTCGCGGCGAAGACCTGCACGTCGTCGTCGGGTTCCAGTTCCAGGTCGGCGCGTTCGGCGAGGACCTGACGGCTGTCGTAGACGGCCTCGTTGAGCCTGCCGAGCGCGTCGGCGAGGTTCTTGGTGCCGTGCGGCGTCTTCGCCCAGGTGTCGGCGATCTCGCTGGCCGCCGCCAGGGCGGCGGTGCGGCCGTCCGTTGTGGACAGTTCCAGGTCGATGCCCGCGTCGTCGGCGAAACCGGCGGCGGCCCGGCTCCGGAGTCGTTCGGCGGCGGCGTCGCGGGCGGCGAGCGCGGCGTCCCGGCGGTCGGCGACGGCGGCGCTGCGGGTGCTGAGCGAGCCGATGCGCCCGGCGATCTCGACGAGCCGCTCGGACACCTGCTCGTGCTGCCTGTGGAGCTCCAGCAGGTGCGCGCGCAGCCGGGCCACCTCGTCGAGGGCCTGCTGGTGGCCGGTGTCGAGCGCGCCGCGCACCGCGTCGGCGCGTTCGGTGAGCCGCAGCGCGGTGAGTTCGGCCTCGGCGGCTTCGGACCGGCGTTGCGCCGCGCCGTCCTCGGCCCGTTTCGCCACGTCAGCTGCGGTGTCGGCGGCCCGGCGATCGTTGTCGGCTTCGAAGCGGGCGTCGAGCCACGCCGCGGCGGAGTCGGTGAACCCCTCCACGCGGGTGTCCAGTTCCTCCAGCGCGGGCCGGTCGGCGGGCAGTCCGCGTTCGGCGGCGAGACCCGCGAGCCGGTTCCCGCTCAGCCGCGCGGTTTCCGCCGTCTCGGAGACCCGCGCGACCCTGCTGCTCACGGCGTCGTCGCGGGCGGCTACCTCGGCTTCGGCGACGTCCGCGGCCCGCCGGGTCTCCTGCACCGCCGCGTCGTCGGGCACGGCGTTCCACTCGGCGTGCAGGGCGTCCCGGCGCCGGGTGAGGGCGTCGACGCCGGTGTCGAGCTCGGCGAGTTCGCCGTCGAGCTCGCCGATGGACCGGTCGAGCTCCGCGATGCGGCGGCGCCGGGCGCGATCCCGCGCGGCGGCGCCGAGGTGGGCGGCTTCGGCCTTGTCCGCGCTGCCCGCGAGACCGGCGATCCGCCACCGGCCGTCCGGCGCGACGGCCACGACCGGGTCCGCTTCCGGCCCGCGATGCCTGCCGCCGGCGTCGGGCCCGGTATCGAACCGCTCCGCGCCGTAGCCGATCCCGTGCAGCACCGACCAGATCCGGTCGCGGTCCACCGGTCCGGCGGATTCGGGCCGCAGCACCTCTACGAGCGACGTCCCGTCCACCGGGTGCAGCCGCGCGGGGTCGAGGAACGTGTCGTGCCCGTCCACGTCGAGCACGCCCTCCGGGCTCACCCAAGCGTCGAGCAGCCCGGCGGCCTGCAACGCGGCCTCCACCTTCGCCTGCACGCCGGGCGCGACGCCGTTGCGGAACGCCACGAGCCGCCACAGCGGCGCACCGGGCCGCCCGGTCCGGTCGGCGGTGCGCGCCGCGGGCTCGGGGCGCGGCAGGTCGGAGTGCTCCCGCAGCTTCTCGCGCTGCGCCGTGAGTTCAGCGTGCCGGTCCCGGCGTTCCTGGCGCCGCGCGACCTCGGCGGCGTGCCGCTGCGCAAGCTCGTCGGCGGCGGCGAGGTGGCCGGGGCGGAGTTGGTCGAGCAGCGCGGCGCGGGAGTCGGCGTGCGCGGCGACCTCGTCGACGTCGGGGACGGGGAGCTCCGCCAGCCGCGCCGCCCACGCCCGGACCAGCTCGTCCTGGTGCCGCACGGCGGTGTCGTGCGCTTCGGCGGCGGCGGTGCGCCGGTCGGTGGCGGCGGCGAGGTCGGCCCTTGCCTGCTCCAGTTCGTGCTCCGCGCCGGTGCGGGCGGCGAGCGCCGCGTCGTGCCGGTCGAGTTCGGCGCGGACCTCGGCGATCAGGTCGTGCCTGCTGCGCACGGCGGCGCGCAGCAGCCGCCGGGTGCGCTGCCGGTCCTCGGTGCCCGCGACCTCCTGGAACGCCCCGGCCAGGCCGACCCGCTCGGCGTGCCGGCGGGCGTCGTGCTCGGCGCGCTGCGCCGCCGCGGACGCCGAGGTGGCGCGCTGCTCGGCCTGCTCGGCGCGCTCCGCGTCCCGCGCGGCCTGCTCGGCGCGCCGCTCGGCCTGCTCGCGCAGTCCCGCCGCGAACCGGCCCGCGGTCGTCGCGTCGGTGTGCAGCCGATCCGTTTCCCCGCCCTGCCGGTACCGCTCGCCGTCGGCCAGCCCGTCGATGCGGGCCTGGGTGCGTTCGACGTCCTGCGCGAGCCCGGCTTTCCCCGCCTCGGCCGCCTCCCGCTCGGCCACGGCCTGTTCGTGCAGGTCCGCGCTGTCCTTCGCCGCGGCGGAGAGCCGTTCCAGTTCGGCGGTCGCGGACAGGACCTCGGCCGCCGTCGCGCGCAGCACCCGCTGCGCGTAGGTGCGCTGCCGGTCGGCGACGGCCTCCGCGGCCCGCACCTCCGCGTCCAGCCTGGTGAGGTGTTCGCGCTGCTGGTCGAGCCGTTCGAAGCCTTCGGCGAGTTCGGCGATCTCGGTGCGGCCCAGCGGCGGCAACGCCCGCGACAGCAAGGTGGACAGCAGGTTCGGGTCGAGCCGTTCGGAGAGCTTCGGCGTGCGCAGCTGCAACAACGCGGTGATCAGCGCTTCGAAGCGCTGCTCGCTGAGGTCCGGGAACAACGCGGCGCGCACGGCTTCGCGGTGGTCCGCGGCCGTCGGGTGCACCGTGCCGTCGGCGCCCAGCGCCTCGGTGAGCGCCGTCTTCGTCAGCGGCTGCCCGCTGTCGTTGACCAGCGCGACGCCGCCGTCGACGCCGATCCGGCGGCGGGTGGTGAAGTAGTCGGCGTGCACCGTCGTGGTGTGCCTGCTGGCCTGCAACCGGGCCCCGCAGCTGAACCACTCGTCGGCCCCCGCCTGGAATTCCAGCCACACGTAGCCGACGCGGGTCACGCCGTTCGCGCCCTCGCCCATCAGGTTCCAGTGCATGGTGCGTTCGGCGCTGCCGAAGGTGGACAGGCGGTTCGCGCGCAGGTTCGCGTCGAACAGGAACGGCAGCAGCAGTTCGAGGGCCTTGGACTTGCCGGTGCCGTTCGGCCCGCGCAGCAGCAACCGTCCTCTGTGGAACTCGAAGACCTCGTCGTAGTAGCGCCAGACGTTGAGGATGCCCGCCCGCGACGGCCGCCACCGGGAGGTCGCGCGCGCCCCGTCGGACGACGCGGGCGCGGCGGGTTCGGAGACCGTCACGACGGGTTTCCTCCAGCGGAGTCGGGAAAACCGGACACGACCGCGTAGCGGGCGGCGGCGGGCAGCGCGACGATCCGCTCCCCGTCCCGCCGGGCCAGGCCGAAATCGACGAGCACGGCGACGGCGTCGTTGACCAGCCGCGACGGCCCGTCCGAGTAGCGGTAGGTGCGCGCGGCGCCGGGCGAGCGGTCCAGCACCGATTCGGCGTCCCCGCGCAGCTGTTCGGCGGTGCGCCCGGAGCGCGAGGTCCCCAGCGCGTCCAGCAGGTGCAGCGCCGCCACCTTCGCGTTGTTCGCGTCGTCCGGGAACTTCGCGTCCGTGGCCATCGCTTCCGGGTCGACCAGCAGCACGCCCTCGGCGCGCTCCTCCAGCACGAATCCGCCCTGCTCCGCGGCTTTCCGCATGATCTGGCGGCCCGCCTGCGAGGTCGCGTAGGCGCGCTGGGCCTCGGTCAGATCCGCCCAATACACCACCGGATCGTCGAACAGCTTGCGCAGCACCGAATGCCGCAGCCACAGGTTGCATTGCACCTCGGTGGCGCCCTGCTCGGCGTTGCCGTAGCGGGATTCGGCGACCAGCGCGCTGATCGCCTCGTCCGGGTCCGCGCCCTGCTCCCGCTCGGACGGCTGCGACGGCCCGTTCGGCGCGGACAGCAACCGCATCAGCAGCGTGGCATCGACCCGGTAGAGCACCTTCGCCTCGGCTGAGTCCACGAAGCTCTCCGTGCTGCCGTCGATCGATTCGAGCACCCCGAAGGACTCCAACGCGCGCAGCACGTCCACAAAGGCCATCCGCTCCGAGCGCATCGCCGCGTCGAACGCGGTCAGCACCGGGTCGGCCGCGGTGGCCTGCACGATCCGGTCCGCCAGCAGCCCGATCGTCGTCGCGGGCCCGCCCAGCAGTTCCGCCGCAGCCACGCAGAACAGCGTGTAGCGGCGCCGGTCGAACGGTGCCCTGCTGCTGCGGTCGCGCCGGGCGGGGCGGGACGCATCGGGATCGGAACGCACCTTCGCCAGCCGCGCGTAGCCGAGCCGCGGCTCCACGGCCAACGCCCAGCCGCAGTGGTAGTCGAACCAGCCGGTGAGCGTGTCCTTGCGGCGGCGCACCAGGTCGAAGCCGTCCGGATCGGTGTCCGCCCTGATCAGCGGGTGCGCCAGCAGCAGCTTGATGCCGCGCGCGAGGTCGGTGCGTTCCGCGATGACCAGCTGGTTCGCCAGGTTGCTCATCCCGCCGCCTCCGCGTCCGGGGAGTCGGTGAGCAGCCGCACGTCCACCAGGTAGTCCGCGCCGCGCAGCGTCCCCCGCGACGTGCGCAGCCGCGCGGACCGCGCGTCGCCGGGGTCGCGCAGCACGATCTCCACCTGCCCGTCGCCCGTGCAGGCCCGGCGCAGCCCGGTGCTGTCCTCGCGGGTGGCCAGCGCTCGCCCCAGCAGGTCCAGCAGCCGGTCGAACACACCCGGTTCCAGCTCGCCGAACGAGGACAACCGGACCTCGCCGCCGGTGGCGAGGCGCCGCCAGGCCGCTTCCAGCTCCGCGCGTTCCTGCCTGGCCCGGCTCGCGCGCAGCGCGGCGACCGCCGAGGTGTCCCGCACCTTCCCGGTGCGGGCGAACTTCTCGGTGCGGCCGTTGCTGCGCAGCAGGGCCGACACCCGCACCCGCGGCGCCTGCGCCCACGGCGTGGACGGCGCGACGAGTTCCGGGTCCTCGTGCGCGAGGTGGGCGTGGCGCGCGGAACCGAGCCCGAACGCCGCCGACCACAACCGGTGCAGGTCCTCGTCGCGGTCGGCGGTGGCGAACCACCGCGCGAGCTCCCGGAAGTCGGCGGCGGCACCGGAGGAGTGGCGGCGCGCCTCGGTGATCCGGTCCAGCACCTGCAGCAGCGCCACGATCGCCCGCCGGGCCACGGCGTGCAGCTGGTCGATGCGCGGCATGCTGCCGTCGGCGGGGCGGAACCAGGAGCGCAGGCCGTCCCAGCGCGACCGCCGGTGCCGCAGCCACTCCTGCGCCGCGTGCTCGCCCGCGGTGGGCGGCAGGTCGGCGCCGCTCAACGCGCGGCGGTGCAGCTCGTCGATGCCGTGCTCCTCGACCCTGCCCAACGCGGCGACGACCGCGTGGGTCCGCTGGTCCAGGTTCGTCACGAACTCCTGCAGGTAGGCCACGGTCGCGGCCTTCACCTCGTGGAAGGTGTCCAGGTCGGCGCCGTCGGCGCGCAGCAGGCGTTGCAGTTCCCCGTTGAAGCCGGTGGCGCCGGTGCGCAGGGCCTCCAGGCGCCCTTCCACTTCCTGCACCGCGCTGAACAGCCGCCGATCCGCCGTGGCGGGGTCGTCGAGCAGCCCGGCGAGCTCGGTGAGCCGGTCGGCGAGCGCGTCGAGCACCGCGGTCTGCAACGCCCCCGCCTCGTTGAGCACCGCGAGCGCGTGGCGCACTCCCGCGCAGGCGGCCTCACCCGCCTTCGTCAGCGTGTAGTGCAGGTTCCGCCGCTCGTACTCGGTGGCGGTGCGGTAGTTCTCCGCGTGGTTCTGGACGACGTCGAGCAGTCCCCATTCGGCGAGCTTCTTCAGCCGTTCCGCCAGGTCTTCGTCGGTGAGCGCGTCGAACCAGTCCGCTGCGCGCAACCGGCTCCGGACGTCGTCGATGCCGAGCGCCGTGCACAGGTCTTCGTTGGCCTCGCCGAACGCGTGGAGGATCGCGGAGTGCGCCTCGGCCTGAGCGCCGACCGCGAAGCGGAACATGTCCGGCGGGACCCGCTGCGTCGCCACCCACGGCCTCCTCCCCGTCCGGGAACCACCATCCCACGGTAGAGGACCAACGCTGTCAGGCGAACGGGTATCCGACGGCTACACGCAGTTCGTCCCGCCGAACGAGAACGGACTCGACGGAAAATCCGAGTGACCCCACCCCACCACCGGGGGACGCAGGGAGCCCGCAAAGGCATCAGCACGACATGCCCTTCCGACCACCGTCTTGTCAGCGGCGAAGCCGCTGAGCAGTGACCACCAGAGCAAGCCGACCACCGGCGGGTTCTCAGTCGTCTTCTCGCGAGGACAGCTTTTTCCCTCGTGGCGGAGCCACTTGGGAAAAAGATCCCGCAGCGAGAAGACGA